>JAOUOQ010000317.1 GCA_029880275.1 Candidatus Aminicenantota bacterium
AACCGCTCCCGATGGTCCCCCTTATCTACTTTGACACTCCCTCGCCTTTGGGTATCCCCATTATGGCAGACAGCCCCACCACATAGACGCAGCTGGCGGTAATCAGCACAAAGCGGAAGCCGAAGCTGAGAGCGAAGACCACCGACAGTATGGAGCCCATCACCGTGAAGTAGCCATTCACTCCCCACACCCAGGGGATGAGCCGGGGGGAGTGCTGGTTGACCATCTGGATGCCCAGGGGGAAGGGCATCCCCATCAGCAGACCCAGAGGAGCCAGCATGAGCATGGAGATGAAAAACCTAAGGGAGGCAGCGCTTCCGAGAAAAAGGTTGAACAATGGGGGGCTCAGCAGGAGCACAAGAACCACCAGCCCTCCAATGCCGGGGATGATAGCTTTCAGCGCTCGCTGTGGGGGGCGCTTCAGGCGTCCTGAAAGATAGCTGCCTATACCGGCGAAGACCAGAAGGATGAATAAAACAGTGGTAATAGAATAGAGCGGGTGACCCATAAACAGCACAAACTTCTGAATGAGGCTTATCTCTATCAATATGAAGCCCAACCCCAGGCAGCAGAAGTAGAGCAGGAAACTCCACCGAAAGCGGGAGCGGAGACCAGTACGGTTGAAGAAGTATAAAGGGAGGAAGATGAAAATCAGCGACAGCAAGGTAACCTCCCCCAGCAGGACAAACAGGATTATATCACCCACACTGGCGTGCTCCTGCACCACCACCATTCCCTTATCCAGAAGCTCGGGGGAGGTGAGCTTTAGTTTGCCGAATCTCAAGAAGTGGTCGAAGAATGGCTTATCATCGGTCACCGGCTGAAGGTTAACCTCCCTGTGGGCATAAAGCTCCTCCCTCAGGTTGGGGTCGATTATAGAGTAGTAGAGCTTGTTCTCCTTCTTCCTGTCCGGTGAGTAAGCCATACGGTATCTAAGGGGACGGGCATAACGGCGAAAAATCTTCAACTCCTCAGGGGTGAAAGGGGAGTTCTTAAGGAAGAAGGCGCTGGTCGCCCCTGCCCCCTCAAGGACGACGATATGGTCCCCCGGGTTGGCCACCCCCCTCTCTTCCAGAGCCTCCACCGCTAAGGAAACCATGCGCACCACTCCCCAGCGGTTGATGGCTAATATGCCGTCCGCCTTAAGATGGTCCAGATAATCGTTAATCGCCTCCACCGTCAGAAGGTAGGTCTCTGAGAGGTTCAGTGCACCGGAGGCGAGGGCTACCGGGGAGACGCTGTGAATCTGATGGATGATGTCAAATTTCTCTTTTGAGCGCCGCACATAGCTTCTGCCCTCGTCGGTTTTCAGCTCTACCCAAGGGTTGTTGTAGATGTTGCCGATGAACTCACGGTATTCATGAGTCACCAGGTGAGTGATGGCCGGGTCGAGCTCCACACCAATAACCTTCTTCGCTTTCATGGATAAGGCAATGAGCACCTCCTCCCCACCAGCCGGACCTATGACCAGCACCTCAGGACTCTGCTTAAGCAGATAGGGCATAGAGCGCCAATTGATGCGCGGCGTTAAACGACGGATATCTCCCCCTTGAAAGGGAATCATAAAGGAGACATTAGACCCCCCATCTATATAGATAAGCTTGGTAGGATGCGTATCTATCACATCGATTCGGGAGAGGGCGCTCCAGCGGGTGGTCTCTATCCGACGCTGGGGGGCTTTGTAAAAGTCGCCGTGCTTCTCCTTGAATATGTGCCGAATAGGCAGGGAGAAGTGCCGCTCCGCTCCCGGCAGCAGTGAAATCACTCCCACCAGAAGGATAATTGATATGATGGAGCTCCATTTTCCTAGCCGTAGGCTAAAGAAAAGCCCGCCCACCAGCCCCAGCAGCGCCGCACCCAGCACGGCCCCCTGTCCCCCCAGCAGAGGAACCAGCGGCAGAACCAGGAAACAGCCCAGCCCCGCCCCCACGAGGTCGGCGAAATAGAGCTTGCTCACCTTTTGAGGGAGCCTGGACAACAGCAGAGCCACCACCATCCCCGAAAAAAGGAAAGGGAGGGTGAGGAAGAGGTAGTGCACCAGCACATAGAAAATCTGCAGCGGCTCCCCCTTCCATATACTGCTGTATTCAATGGGTATCCCCACCACCACCTTCAGCGCCGCCATCACACTCACAGCGAAGGCCAGGCACAGACCCCAAAGCATTTTGTCCATATTGAATCGGCTCAGGCGGGGGAAGATAGACAGCAGAACCCCACTCAACCCAAAGCCAAACAGGGCGGTGCTAATAATGAGAAAGACAAGGGGATTAAAGAAAATTACCGAAAATAGCCTGGTAAAAGTTACCTCCAGCAGGAGGGTTGCCGCCGCAATGGTGAATATCCCAGCGTAATAAACCAATCGCTTCACCATTTCCCCCTTTTCAGATTATCGGTTTGTCTCAGTTTCTC
>JAOUOQ010000057.1 GCA_029880275.1 Candidatus Aminicenantota bacterium
CCGATAAAAAATACCCTAACTATTTCTAACCTTTAATCCCCTTTCTTGGTCTAAAATATAAAGGACACTTGGCAGAAATGGTATAAATTTTAGTCATAAGAGGGAACCATGATTAACATCCAGCTCATTTTATTCTTCTTTCTTTTAAAGATGTTTGCCCTTATTCTCAAAGTAGATGAGGTGAATGTTACTTGAAATTGGAAACTTACTGAAAAGACTCCTCGGGGAGAAATGAAGGTTGTCTGCAAAGGGAAGGTTGAAGGAGATACCATGAAATGAAAGCAAAATTTTTTCTGGTCTTCCGAAAGACAGAATATAACTCAATAACTTGAGAAAGGAGATGCAAAATGAAAAAGTTAGCATCAATATCCATCCTCTCTCTTTTCCTGATAGCTACCCTCTGCTTGGCAAACGCCTGGGCACAGGAACCGCCTGAAAGACCGCTGAGAACGCGAATCAGAGGGATGCTCGAGGAGATTAAACTGACCGAGCAGCAAAGGGAAGATATGGCTAAGCTGAGATTGGAGAACCAGAAGGAGATGATTAAGCTGAGAGCTGACCTGAGATTGTTACAGTTGGATTTGTCAACCCTGTTAGATGCAAAGGAGCCGGATAAAGCCAAGGTTTACGCTCAAATCGACAAGATAAACAATCTTAGGAACGAGATGACGAAGAAGCGGATTGACTACTCCCTGAAAAGAAGGGCCATCCTAACCCCAGAACAGTGGGAAAAAATAAAAGATCTGAGGAAACCTATACACGGTCGCAGGATGCTCCTTAGACACAGAGATCAACTCAAACCTATACACGGTCGGAGGATGCTCTTCAGGCAAAGAGAGCATCGCCTTCTTCCCAGATTAAGGGAGAGACCGTTTTGGCCAAGAAGATGGGAGGAATAGGGATAAAAAGAAGGAAGAGATACTAAGTAAAAAATACAATTATTTGAAGATATCAGGGGTCAACGGTCTTTTCCCCTACCCTTCATATGTTGCTTAACGGCAACCTTTTATTGATTAATCAAAGGTAGATATATCTAAGGATGAACAGCACGGCAAACAGATAGATAATCCAATGAACCTCTTTCCCCCTGCCGCTGACCAGTTTTACAAAGGCGTAGGAGATAAAGCCAAATGCAATCCCCTCGGTAATGCTGAAGGTAAGTGGCATAACTATCATAGTGAGAAATGCAGGGATAGCCTCGGTCACATCCTCCCATGCTATCTTCTTCACCACCCTCATCATATAGCTCCCTACAATTATCAGAGCGGGAGCGATAACAGGGTATAAGACCGCCCCCTGCGGGGTTTGATAACCACCTCCTACCATTCTCACCAGAGGGAAGAAGAATACCGATATCAGCAGAAGGAAGGCGGTAACAAGATTGGAAAATCCGGTTCGCCCGCCAACCGATACCCCGGCAGCGCTCTCAATATAGCTGGTCACTGTCGAAGTGCCCAACGCTGCCCCGCTGACAGTCCCAATGGCGTCGGAGAGAAGAGCGTTCTTCGCTCTGGGGAGCTTACCTTTCTTGAGGAACCCTGCCTGCTCGCTCACACCAATCAGCGTTCCGATGGTATCAAACAGGTCGAGGAAGAAAAAGACGAAGATAACGCTCAGAAAATCTGCCTGCCGGAACACCCCTAACACATCGAGCTTTAAAAAAGTAGGCAGAATCGATGGGGGTTTGCTTACCAGCCCGTAATACTTCACAATACCGAAAGGGAGACCTATCAATGCAGTGGCTATAATCCCCAGCAGGATAGCCCCCGGCACTCGCAGCGCCAGGAGAAGAGCTATGATGGTCAGCCCCGTAATGGATAATATAACCGGACGCGAGGAGAGGTCACCCAGGCCAATCAGGGTGCCCGGATTATCAACCACCACTCCCGACCATTGCAGACCGATAAGAGCTATCAACAGCCCAATGCCCACCGCAATGGCGCTCTTTAAGCTAGAAGGAACCGCATCGATAATTTTCACCCGAAATCCCACGAAAGACAGAAGAATAAAGAGCACTCCCGAGATGAATACTGCTCCCAAAGCCACCTCCCAGGGATAGCCCAATCCTCTGGCAGCTACCGCTCCGCAGACGGTGAAAGCAAAATAAAAATTATGCCCCATAGCCGGAGCTAAGGCGATGGGATAATTTGCCAGAAAAGCCATCAGGATGGTGGCTACTGCGGAGGAAATACATGTAGCTATCATCACCGCCCCAAAATCCATCCCGCATGCTGAGAGAACCGTTGGCTGCACAAAGATGATATAGGACATCGCCATAAAAGTGGTCATCCCCGAGGCGATCTCCCGCCGTGTGGTAGTGCCGTTCTCCCTTAGCTTAAACCATTTTTCTAGCACCTTCGTCACCTCCGGGTAAATGAGTGTTAATCTCTTTCCATATTACACACAATAAAAATATCCAATTGCCCGCTCTTTTATATTATACTAAAATAAAAAAACTGTGTAGTAATGACAAAGGATGAATTAAATTATCCCCTTTGTTCCGGTAACAAAGGCGAGAGGAGGAAACCGAAATGAGGATAGCGACCATAATAATGATTATTATTGCAGCTCTTTTGTCAATTATCGCTTACAACCGCGGTGACCGGCTTCTATTCCAGGGGCTTAAATTCGGTGGACAAACCCTTCTCAGCATTCTCCCGTTATTAGTGTCTGCCTTCGTAGTAGCGGGTTTAATCCAGGTTCTCATACCCAGGGAATTCTTTTCTACTTGGCTCGGAGACCAAGCGGGTGCTAAGGGGATATTTATCGCTGCTTTCGCCGGAGGGCTCACCCCTGGGGGTCCCTATGTCCTCCTCCCTTTAGTAGCTGCTCTGTATCGAGCCGGAATGGGAATTGGTCCGACAGTCGCCTATTTAACCGGTTGGTCGCTCTGGGCATTTGCCAGACTTCCTTATGAATTTGGTCTCCTGGGGCCCAAGCTCACCCTACTCAGATTTGCCTCTACTTTTATCTTCCCTCCTATTGCTGGATTTATAGCCCGGTTGTTATTTCATCGTATCGCTTGAGGTTTTACTCTCTTTTTCAATTTGCGTAGCTTTTTCTAAGTTTCTCAAGGCATGCTTATAATCGGGCTTCAGGCGAAGGGCTTCCCTGTATTGTGTGATTGCCTCTTCTACCTTTCCCTTCAAAATGTAGACATTTCCCAGCAGGTTATGGGTTATAGGGTCATGGGGATTGATACTCAGCGCTCTTTGATATTCCTTGGCTGCCTTATCGTATTCTTTTTGCGTCTTATATGCGCTCCCTAATCCCTGGTGGGCTCTTTCATGGTCGGGGCGAATACCTATGACCATCTTATAACAATCAATTGCCTGGTTTATGTCCCTCATGGCTTCACAGACCATGGCTAAATTATAATAGACTTCTGCATAATCAGGCTTGAGTTCTATGGCTTTCTTGTACTCCTCCATCGCCTCGGGATAGCTCCCATTGAGAAAGTAAACACTACCCAAATTGTTGTACGCCTGGACAAATTTTGGCTGGATCTCAATTGCCCGCTGATATTGCTCAATGGCCAGCCGATATTTACGCTGCTTTTGAAAGCGCAACCCTAAATTGAAGTGGAAGAAAAAGTCCTTATTTAAATCAATTTTCTCCGCCTTTGCGGGGAATTTCTGAACAGGGGCCTTCGCAAAAACTTTCTCCTTTTTCTTTATCTGGTCCTCCAGTATCAGGATATCGCTTTTCATTTCTTCAATGTTCTCATATCGGTCCTCGGGCTCGGACTCTAAAGACTTGGTGATGATATGGTCTACCATGGAAGGGAGGTCACTTCTTAACTGCGAGGGAATTTTGAACCTCCCGATAGGTAGCTTACCAACTAAAAGCTCATATAACAAAACACCAACCGAATAAATATCGGCGCGATGGTCCACTTCATTCCCTTGAATATATTGCTCCGGCGCCATATAGTAAGCCGTCCCCACCGAAATGACGGTAGAAGAGAGCTCAATGGGGGGGAGCAATTTAGAAATTCCAAAATCAGTTATCTTGATTTGGAGGTTTTTCAGAACCATGATGTTCTCCGGCTTGATGTCCCGATGAACAGTAAACCGATGGGCATAACTTAATGCGTTGCAGACCTGCTTTATGATAGTCGTCACGTCTTCCACTGCTGTCTTGTTGCTACGACTGCGTGGGAGCGCCATCCAATCGCGAAGATTTATACCATTGAGGAGCTCCATACTGATAAACTTCACTTCGCCTGTTTCTCCAATATCTCTGACTCGGACTATGTTCTGATGGGTTAGAGAAAGAGAGATTTTGGCTTCGTTATAAAACATCTCCACTGCTTTTTCTCTGCGCATAAGACTGGGAAGCAACACCTTAAGGGCAATATCTTCCTTCAGAATCCGGTCATAAACCTTATAGACTACACCCATCCCTCCCCGACCCAGGATTCCTTTGACTTCATAGCGATTGTTAATGACTTCTGCCTCTCTGAAGGGAGAGAAGCTGGAGGGCTCTTCAATCTGCAAACGAGACTCGGGAGATTTGTCCTCTAAGGGAGTAAAAAAGGAATCTACCAGGGAAACGGGGTCAATACCGCCAAAAAGCCCTTCCTCTTCAAGCTCTTGAGGCTTCGATGGAGCAAGATTCTCTATATTAATCCCACAATTTATACAGAACTTCTTATCGGAAGGTATCTCTCTACCACATTCAGGGCAATACATAGGTTCGATTACACCACCTATTTTATATAAAATCTGATAAGAAATATTCTACCCTTTTTTTATATCATATAATGTTATTGATGTAAAGTTAAAAAAGTTGAATAATATTTTTAACACAGGAAGAGGATGGTGTATAATTAAGTAATATGAGGGGTAATATAAATCCATAAATTGAGTACAAGAATGAAGAAAGCACTGCTTTTCTTTCTATGTCTTACATTTGCAGTACTCCCCCTGTTGAAAGGGCAGTCCTCTTCTCAGACTATTCTCTTTCGGGGGGAGGTAAGCGTAAGGGGAGTTCCTTTCACAGGATCAGGCTATTTTAAATTTGTCATTACCGACCGCTCAAAGCAAATAAGTTACTGGTCAAACGATGGGAGCAGCTCCCGGGGAGAAGAGCCGATTGGGAGCATCCCCATTCTGGTGGAAAAAGGGAGTTATCAGGTACTGCTGGGAAGCAGTGACTTTCCCCCTATGCCGCCAATTCCTTCCCAGGTACTGGAGAAAGAAGAGCTTTTTTTGCTTGTATGGTTTAACGATGTCGCCTCCGGACCATCCTTCCAGAGGCTGTTACCTGATGTAAAGCTTCGGGGTATCGGCTACACTTATAAAGCTGAGCTGGCCGAGGAAGCCCGAACTCTGGAAGGTAAGCGGGCGTCAGACTTTGAGCCAGCAGGGATAGTGAAGAGCCACGAAGAGGCTTACGGTCACCTGACCCCTGAAGAGAAAGAAGAGCTGACCGGTGGAGCGGAGATTTCCCTTCATAGCCATCCCTCTATAATGCTCTACCACTCGATACAGGATATAGCTCCCTTGTCCACCATCAAAATCCACATCCACCCTGCTGCCTCCAGTAGTGTGAGGATGTATCTCTATGGTTCACCCTTGAAAGGGCTGCCAAAGGGGTCAATACCTGTGGGAGTTCAGCTGTGGATAGATGGTAAAAACCTCACCGAAGCTGTGAGCGCCCGCTCTAAGGTGAAAAGAGACAACTGGGGCAGTGTTCCTGAGAATCTCATCCTTAATGTCTATACCGACGGCGAGCTTGGCGATGCTCCCTCTTTTAACTGGGAAGATATTGTCACACATAGGTCTATCCTTACCAAACTTGATAACAACTTCCACGGAGAAGAGTTTGGCGAGGTCTTTTCTCTCATAGGACCCCGCAGTGATTCCATACTGATTTTCACCTGGGAGGGCTATGTCCGCTTTACCCGCTCCCAGAACTACTACCTCTACCTCGCCTCATCGGGGTCGGCTTTTCTGGAAATAGAGGAGGCAGGGGAGTGGAAGAGAGTCCTGTCCAAGGAAGCATCCCCGCCAGAAGCTACGGGGAGCTTCGCTAACCCTTCTGCCCAGTGGCGTCGCCTTCGCATGGCCCTTGGTGTGACTGCAGAGGTGCGAAGCATTAAACTTGAATATTCCACCGACCTTATTGCCGAGAAAAAGCCCCTCGCTCTCTCGTGGCTCAGGAGCACTCCATTATGGGGAGCCAATGGAAAAGACGAGTGGGCTACCGGGGAGCTGAATTTGACCGAACTAATAGATTGGTCCTCCGAAGAGCACCTGATAGAAATCAGAGAGACGGGAGGGAAAGGTGGGAGATTGGCATACTATATCTATGTAAATTGAGGGAGTCTACTTAAGCATGAGACGAGAAAAAATGAGAGGTAAACGAATGGTAAAGAATAAATCGCTGATACCCATTATCCTTTTGCTGCTGGGAGTTGCTCTTTTCTCTCTTAGCGGCTTCGGAAAGATAAAAGGGCAATCCTCCTCATCGCCGGCACCCGACTTTGCTCTTCCGGACCTTGAGGGAAAAACAGTAAAGCTATCCGACTTTAAAGGAAATGTCATCATCCTCGACTTCTGGGCGACCTGGTGTCCTCCCTGTGTGCAGGAGATACCTCATTTTATAGAGCTCTATGAGCAATACAAGGAGAATGGGTTCCAGATGATAGGAATCGCTATTCAATCAGGCAGTGCAACCAATGTCAAGCAATTTGTTGAAAAACATGGTATCAACTACCCCATCCTCATGGGGAATAAAGAAATCACCAGGGAATATGGGGGGATAAATGCTATTCCTACCACCTTTGTTATTGACCGTCAGGGAAGAATAGTAGAGAAATATATCGGCTACCGAGCTAAGGAGATCTTTGAGAAGCAATTGAAATCCCTCTTTTAAAAAAGGATGGCTCTTCCACCCTCTTAATATATTATGGAGTCAACTCCAAGCATATCTTTATTCATAGCCTTCTCTGCCGGGCTGTTCTCGTTCCTCTCCCCCTGTATTCTCCCTTTAATCCCTTCCTACATATCGTTTATTACTGGCATCTCCTTTGAATCATTTTCCTCTGCAGAAGAAAGTAGCAAGCTCAGGCGGACAACAGTGATTCACTCTCTGCTTTTTATCTTCGGCTTTTCGCTGGTATTCATCCTGTTGGGAGCTTCGGCTACCTATGCCGGGCAACTTCTCCAGAAATATCAATTTCTCCTCGCCAAAGTAGGTGGAGTGATAATCATCATCCTGGGGATTCACCTGACTGGCCTCATCAACTTGAAGTTTCTCCAGCGGGAGAAGAAGGTTCATTTGAGGGAGAAACCTCTCGGCTACCTGGGAACTGTTCTGGTGGGTATGACCTTTGCCGCAGGGTGGACCCCTTGCATTGGTCCTATTTTGGGGAGCATATTAATTGTGGCCAGCACCTCACAAAAGGTGACCAGCGGGATTATCTTGCTGAGCTTCTACTCCCTGGGGCTGGCACTCCCCTTCTTTGCTTCCTCTCTGGCAATCAACAGCTTCTTGGGCTATTTCAAGAAAATCCGTCCCTATCTACGCCTGATACCAATTATAAGCGGGATACTCCTCATCGGGGTGGGTGTATTGCTGGTGACCGACTACTTCATTTATCTGGTTAATTTGCTAATCAGGCTCTTCCCTGCCCCGGCTTAACCGCTCTCAAATTATAGCCCATGGCTTGGGGATGTAAATTTCTTCAAAGAGGCGAATAGCATATCTATCGGTCATCCCGGCAATAAAATCGCACACTATTCTCTCCAAGGGTTCTTTGTCGCTGATTTTCCCTGGCATTTTGTAAGGGTTCTTAAGAAGGTAGTGATAAAGCTCGGTGATTATCTTCTCGGTCTTGGTAAATTCTGCCTTGGGGATTGTATTTTCATACACAGTAAGATGAAGGAAATCCCTAAGCTTCTCGGTTGCCGCTAACATTGGCGGACTCATAATGATATCAGAAAGGTCAATAGCCATACTGGAATATATCACATCAGTGACCATCCGATTTATCCTCTCGGAGTGACTCTCTCCCAGAGAGCTTCTAAGCTCTGCAGGTATATCCGAAGGCTCCAACACTCCAGCTCGACAGGCATCATCAATATCGTGATTGACATAGGCTATAATATCCGAGAGGCGTACAATCCTTCCCTCCAGAGTTTCCGACTTCTCATCCTCCTTAGCGGGAATAATCTCTCCTATGCCCTTGGAATGTCTGCCAATCCCTTCCCTGACTTCCCAGGTGAGATTCAATCCAAGTCCATCGTTCTCCAGGACCTCTACGATGCGGAGGCTCTGCTCCCAATGGTTAAAGCCACCGGGAACTATCCGATGGAGAACCTCCTCTCCGGCATGCCCGAACGGAGTGTGCCCCAGGTCATGCCCCAGAGAGATAGCCTCAGTCAGGTCTTCGTTCAACCGGAGGGCACGGGCGATGGTTCGGGCTAACTGGGAGACCTCCAGAGTATGGGTGAGGCGGGTGCGGTAATGGTCGCCCGCAGGGGCAAGAAAAACCTGGGTTTTATGCTTGAGACGGCGAAACGATTTGCAGTGGACTATGCGGTCGCGGTCCCGCTGGAAGGCAGTCCGAATCTCGCAGGGTGCCTCTGCCCGCTCTCTCCCTCGCGAGTTAGAGCTCAGCATAGCTCTGGGCGAGAGCATCTTTCTTTCCAACTCCTCTGTATGCTGACGGATATTCACCCTCAACTCCTGATTAGAGTGAGATTTTGTCTCTTATCAAAGATGGCGGCGCTACCCTTTCTGGCGACAATTCCACCGCCGATGAGAGACCTTCAATTACTTTTGATAGCTGTTGTGAATTATTATAATATATCTCCATTAATATTTCACCCTTTCTTACCCATTCCCCCATCTTCTTACGACACCTGATACCCACCGATGGGTCAATCTTCTGCTGTAAGCTCTCCCTGCCACCTCCCAGCCTCTTGACCGCCAGACCAATCTCATAGGCGTCCAGCCTGGATATATACCCATCAGAGGGGCTTTGCATCTCCCATCGTTCTTTGGCTTGAGGAAGCTGACGGTAATCATCCACCAATCGGGGGTTGCCACCCTGCCAGCTAACCATCTCCCGGAACCTGTCCAGGGTTTCTCCGCGTTGCAGTTTACCTTTGAGGACATCAATCCCATCCTCAATATTTCTGACCATCCCTGCCAGATGCAACATCTCCGCTCCCAGCTGCATGGTCAACTTAATTAAATCTGCCGGACCTTCTCCCTTCAGGGCGTCGATGGCCTCTTTTACCTCCAGGGCATTGCCCACCATCTCACCCAGGGGCTGCTCCATAGAGGTAATCAAAGCGCAAGCCTTTTTCCCCATTTCCGAGGAGACCGAGACCAATGA
>JAOUOQ010000318.1 GCA_029880275.1 Candidatus Aminicenantota bacterium
TGACCCTACCGGCGAAGCGGTGGGCAGTGAGGCACTCTCATCCGGGGTTGGAACATTCCTTTGGAGCTGGATAGACTCCCTGCGGCTGTGGTGGGACAGGCATGTCGTTTTTTTCAGCTCCTACACCCAGCAGCGGTATCTTTATGGCCTGGCAGGGTTATTCAGGGCGAGTTGGTCAGGGATGACGAGAGCGCTCTCCTATGGCATGGGAGGGCTGAGGGAGGCAGTGGCAAGATGGGTTCCTGGTCTCAAAGTGGCCGGGATAATCTCCGTTCTGGTCATTGTTATTCTGCTGGTCGTCAGGAAGGTATTTCCTTCCTCTTCCAGGAGAAGGGCTTTGAAGGGAGAGGGGGTCTGGTTTTATCATCGGATGCTGAAGATGTTAGTCCGCAGGGGGTATATAAAAAGAATCGGGCAGACACCGCTGGAGTTTGCCGTGGCGATAAAGTCTTCTGCTCCCCTTTATGCTGGTCCGGTGGAAGATCTTACCGATTGGTATTATCGGCTGCGCTATGGAGGGCTAAACCTGGTTCGGCTTCCCCGGGAACGGATTGAAGAAGCGCTTCGCAGCCTGAAAAGGAGAAGGGGATGAAGGATACTCCCGTGCCCAGCAAGAAGGAGCTCATTTTACAGATATGCGAGGAGAAGGGCTTCACAGTAGTCCGGCGGAATGAGATAGAGTTGATCAACCGAGCCTTGAGGGAGAAGCTTGGTCCCCGGGGAGAGACGACCCCCTCCTACATCGCTAATGTGCTTATTGAGGCGGGGAAAGATGTCCGTTATCGGGATATACTGGTAAAAAGGAAAGCCGATGACCGCTATGCCGAGCTCTTCGAGGGGGTCTTGAGCTTTAAGAGCCTGGAGGCAGCTGAGAAGAGCTTGAGGGAGATCGACCAGCTCTACCATAAATTCAAAGCCGAAGGTGACAGGGTCGGCATGGCGCGAACTCAACTGCTGGCAACTACGGGGTGGCGAAGGGCGAGCATCATGGCTAAAAATAAGAAGCTATCCCCTTCTGTCCGCCTTGAAAAAGAGGAGATCGCCCACTGGTTCGAGCTCTGGAATGAGAATCCGGAGGTCTTCTGGGACTGGCTGGAACTGAGAAAAAGGAGCCAGAAGTTCCAGAAGCGATTTGGAAACCACTCTGCCCGCTGATGATTTTTATGAGCGAGAGGATTAAAAACAGCTATTGTCTGCTCATAGAGCTGCTCCGACCGATAGCGTTAACACCGGGCGAACTGGGGACTTTTCACATTCCGGCTGGATGGTATGTTTACAGCGGCAGTGGTGGTTCCTCGCTGGAGGGGAGGCTGAGGAGGCACCATAGGTCTCACCCCAAGAGGTTAAGGTGGCACATAGACTATCTTCTTGCCCACCCGGCAGCAGAGCTGAGGGAGGTGCTGGCTTTCCCGGGGTATAAGGGAGGAGAATGCCCCCTCAATCTCAGAATAAAAGGGATGAAGGGAGCCCGCGTGTTGCTCTCGGGATTTGGCTCCTCCGATTGCACTGCTGGCTGCGGGAGCCATCTCGTTTACTTCGAGGCTCGACCCCATATTCTGAGGGCGATTCCCGAAGGAAGGAGGTGGGAATTATTTTCTCCCCAGAGGGGTTGAAGGAAGATTGGTTTTATTATAGAATGAAAAAAATAATCTAAAGCAAGAAAGGGGGTCTGTATGAAACGGCAGGAGGCTCTGAATCTGGTGAATTATCATATCAAGACCAAAAACCTGGTGAAGCACTCGCTGGCTGTGGAGGCAGCCATGCGGGCATTGGCGAGGCATTTCGGCGAGGATGAAGAGCTGTGGGGGATAGCTGGTTTGCTCCATGACCTGGACTATGAGGAGACCAAGAACGACCCTGCAAGGCATGGTCTGGTGACTCCGGAGCTTTTGGCTGAGAAGGGTCTGCCTGAGGAGCTTATTTATTGCATTAAGGCTCACCCGGGACACTTCCCCCGAAGAAACCGCCTTGACAAAGCCCTTTACGCCGTTGACCCTCTTACCGGTCTTATTGTCGCCGCTGCCCTGATGCACCCCACCAAGAAGCTGAATAGTGTGGATGTGACCTTCGTTATGAATCGCTTTAAGGAGAAGCGCTTCGCCGCCGGAGCCAGCCGGGAGGATATCAATACCTGTCAGGAGTTCGGTCTGGAGCTGGAGAAGTTTGTGGAGATAGTCCTGGGAGCCATGCAGGGTATATCCCAGGAGCTCGGATTGTGAAGGGGGATTCTAATTAACTCGTCCCGCAAGGAGGAGCTGGCTCCCCTTTCATTTTTTAAGACCACGAGGGGCAAATATGCTATTAATAGGCGCCCATATGTCGATTGCCGGGGGGATACCTTTAGCACTTACCCGGGGGCAGGAGCTTGGCTGCCGCACCATTCAGATATTTACAAAGAACGCC
>JAOUOQ010000319.1 GCA_029880275.1 Candidatus Aminicenantota bacterium
TCTGGTGGCTAACCTCCACCGAGCACACAAAGAGGGAGATACCGTTCGTCTGCTCGATTATTATGACCCTCAACAGCCAGAGATTACCCTCACTATCAACCCTCGGCTATCCCTTTATCAGAATGCTCAGAGGTTTTTCCGCCAGGCATCAAAAGCCAAGAGAGGGAGAGCCATTATACCTGCCCTACTCAAAGAGGCGGAGAAGAGATTAGCCCATCTGACGGAATACCAGAAAAGCCTGGGCAGCATCGGTGACCTGGGCACCCTTCTCGCCTTCTATCAGCAACTGGAGAAGGAGCACCTCGCCCCTCCCTTAGAAAAAAAGAAAAAGCCCTCCGCACCTCTGGAAGCGAGAAAAAGACTTCGCAAATACCTCTCCTCAGATGGTCTGGAGATTCTGGTGGGAAAGAGCAGTCGGGACAACGACTTTCTCACCTTCAAGGTGGCTTCTCCAGAAGACTTCTGGCTCCATGTGGTCGGTTATGCGGGCTCCCATGTGGTAGTGCGTAATCCTGACCATCGGCATAAATTACCCCCCGCAAGCCTGAGGGAAGCTGCCCAGATAGCTGGATACTACAGCAAAGCCCGGCATTCGTCCAATATCGCTGTCCACTATACCCGACGCAAATGGGTCAAGAAACCGAAGGGATTGAGTCCGGGGAAGGTTCTGCTGAAGGCATATAGTTCCGTCGTAGTAACCGCCGATCTCCCTCTTATAAAGGAAATAGAGGACTGAATATGTTAAGGGAGCACATCTACCCTTTACAAATACACCAACCCCCTATGAGGACAACAAGCAATAGGCGCTCTTAAAGAGAGGAGAAGGGAATGAAAAATATAAGCTTAATAGTCACCCTGGTGGCGCTGGTGCTCTTTGGGCTGTTTATTATCTTTTACTACGCTACTATCCACATAGCCCCGGAAAGGGTGCCCACCTTCGAGCAAGCCTGGGTGGTCAGCCAGGCGGCAGGGGAGAAGGTTGCCTCTAATGAGCCAAAGCTGGTGCATAAAGGGGAGACGATAAAGCTCTACACAGCTATTGCGGGGAAAAAGTACAAGCAGGAGGAGCTGACTTACTTTACCAGTGCTCCGGGGCTGAAGCTTGATGGGAAAATCATTCCTCCTGACAAGATAGAGAATTGGCAGAGGCGCTGGGGAGTGGTGAAGGTATTATGGTTTAAGATAGACACCGAAAAGGACACCTACATTCCCGTAAAGGACGAGGATGTATTAACCATTGCTTACAATGATGACTACTGCTCCGAATGGGGATTCTCCTGGGATAAAATCATGGAGGTCGCCCCCGAACAAGATATCAACCTCTTTACCCAGGAGCTTAAGATTCCCCAGGAGTACGGAACCACGCGCTTCAAAATCCAGGCTCTTATATACACTAAGGACAATCCTGTCATCCCTTTGCGGAAGGTCAACTCTCCGGGAAAAGAGGCGATAGACCAATTCGGCATCCGTGATAATGTAACCCGGCTCTCTATTAGCGATGGGGAATCCTTGCTCGGTTATTATCGGTTTTTCTATAACCTTCCCTATATCAACTTCAATGAACCACCCGAGATTGAGGGCTACCGCATAGAGCACTTTATCGGAGGAAATAGCCTTAGCTATCTCTTAGGTGCGCTCCAATTGATGGGCTATAAGGAATTAAAGTTCGGCAAGCTGGAAGAATTATATAAGCTCACCAATAATCTCTTCTCCGAAGTAGTACTCGACCCTCAGGGCTTCTACTACCAAACTTCCCGGCCTAATCAGCGGATACGATTTGGTCCAGCCGGGGTGCAGGTTGGGGACATCATCCTTTCGGGCGCCCATGGAGGAGTGATAAGTGCTGACAAAAGCCCAGAGGGAACTCCCAACGGCTATCTGGACTCTTCCGACCTGGTAACTCACTGCTGGCAGGGCAGGCTGACCGAGGAGCCGCTCTCGGATGCCTTCGTCCCCGGCTTTGATGTGCTGAGGGTGAAGAGATAGGAAATCTACCTTAAAACGAAGAAAAACGCAATGGGGAAAATAAAACCCTTCATCCCCGTGAAACTCATCTTCGGCATTATAAGCGGCTTTCAGCAGTTAATAGAGGAGATAGCAGAGCCCCTCACCCTGCGCTATGGTCCCATAGACTACCGTTCCCCAATTATACCTTTCACCTTCACCGATTACTACACCCCTCAGATGGGTGAAAATCTCCTCCGTCGGTTCATCAGCTTTCAGCAGCTTATTGAGCCAGACCTGCTCCCGGAGATAAAAGTTCACAGCAACCAGCTGGAAGAGGAATATGCCCTTCGCTCCTCTCAGGTAAAGCGTCCTATAAACCTTGACCCCGGCTATCTGACCGCCACCAGCCTTATCTTAGCATCCACCAAAAACTATGCCCACCGCGTTCCCCTGC
>JAOUOQ010000320.1 GCA_029880275.1 Candidatus Aminicenantota bacterium
GGAGGAGCGGAGGCAGAAGATTTTAGACGCCGCGGAGAAGCTTTTCGTCGAGGAGGGGTATGCAAATGTCTCCATGCGTAAGATCGCGGCGATTATCGAATATTCGCCGACAACGATTTATAGCTTTTTCGAGAATAAGACGGAGCTTCTTAGCACAATTACCGCTAAATCTTATAAGGACTTGTCTGAGAGGTTCGAGAAGATCAAAGCTGAGAAGATTGACGATTCGCTGGTCACTTTAAAGTCTTTTATTAAAGAATACATTCTCTATGCTCTGGAAAAACCTTACAATTATGAACTTTTTGTAACCTTGTGCAAACTGAAAATTAAAGACGGAACGATATACGAAACCATCGGGGACAAAAGATATAAGATATTCCACTCATGGCTTTCACTCATAGCGCAAGGAATAGAGCAAGGGAAGTTTAAAAGCAGCGAGCCTGTCTCCATTTTATTACTGATATGGAACACTGCTCACGGCTTCATCATGCACAGAATCAAACACCCCACGCTCCCATGGAAATCCGATGAAGAGGAGATAGCCATGCTTATGGATATGATCTTCAACGGTCTGGAGAAATAAAAATTTTAACGTTAATCTGGAGGAAGGTTAAATGAGAAAGCAACTTACATTTGCGGCTGTATTGATTTTGCTGGTTGCGCAGGCTGCTATCGTCGGCTCCGCAGTAGAGACAGAGGATTCACATATTATCACAGGGGTTCCTTACCATCCAATGCTGGATGGGTTTTGCGCCATGACTACCATGTGGATGAATCTCGAGTACTATGGAGTTTCCAGCGAGACCGCTTCACTGCTTAACCTGGGCTGGAGCCACGGCTTCTTTTACTGGGTAACACCCCAAAGGACTTGGGCTTACCCGAATACAGGGCCGGTGGAAGAAATAATCTATGCGGCTGAAGTGCTGGGATTCGAGGCGAAGGAGTTTAAACATGAATCTCTGGATGAGGCTAAAAAAACTATCGTCAAATATATATCAAAGGATATGCCCGTTGTAGTGCAAAGCATAGGACATACTGTGCTTGCCTATGGTTATGAAAAGGGCGGAGATGTGATAATTTATCATGACCCACACGACCCCACATCCGCAGTTACGAAAGATACTTCCAGACCCGGCAGCGAATATACGCATGCCGCACAGCGGGCGGATATAAAGAGATGGGAAGAGCCTCCGTTCAACTGGGGAGTTTTTGGCTATCACTGTGTTGTTCTAACCCCAAACGAGAAAGAAACGAAGATAGATTGGAAGCAAATCTGGAGAAGAAGCGCCGGAAAAACTTTAGGAACCGTCAAGAACCCTTATCCGGCTAAATATGGAGTGGAAGGAATCCAGGCGCTCATAGAAGATATGAAGAAGAAGGAATTTAAAGATGAAGAGGAGAAAGTTAAATATCTTCTTGGCTTTGAGGGGACTTTCTTCCTGGGCACGGGATTCAGGCGCGAAGCAGCTGCATTTTTAGCAGGGCAGGCTTCAGCAATGGAGAGTGATGCTCTTTTAAAAGCTTCGAATGCGTTTCGCCAATCCTCTCATCTTTTCCGTGCGGGGTATAACCTTGTTTTGCTCCTAAAAAAGGATAGCTCAAAAGCTGAAATAGTGAAAAAAGGCTTTTTGGATCTTTTAGCAAAGATCACCATATTCGAAGAACGCGGAGCTGACGCTCTCCTTGAGGCTGCAAATGCGAAATAGCAAGGCTCATCACAATAATGAGTACCTGGAAAGGTAGAGGTTATAGATTTTTAGCTTAAAATACTCCACATCTCTGTATCCATAAGCTTTCCTTTTAATTACCTTAATTTTGTTATTCAGACCCTCCACTTTTGCCGTCGATAGAGGATAGCGAAAATAATTCAAAATAGATCGAGTGTGACGCTTCATCTTTAATGCAAACTTCACAATTTTTAAAATAGGGGATGAGCCCCCCCATTGGGAAAGAATATTTAGCATTACACCCATACCCTAAATAGTGTATAATAAAATCTGACTTTGCCGGGAAGGAGGTGATAACCTGAGGTTACTTACCATACATTAACTCTTTTAAGAAGGGGGTTAACACAATGATAAGAAAAAGCTTACTGATTGTATTGGTAGGGCTTTTTATCGCTCTGCTGATAATGCCCGCCTGCAAGAGAGAAGAAGCTCCTGCCGAGGCACCCAGGGAATATCTGGTAGAACAGGTAGGTAAAACCGCCATCGTCAGGCTTTATGCCGACGGATTTGAGCAGCTTGATGTCAAGGATAAGATTTTAGCCTATTATCTCTATCAGGCAGCTATTGCCGGGCGTGACATATGCTTCGACCAGAACTATCGGCATGCCCTGGAGATTCGGGACATGCTGGAGGAGATGGTCACCCATCCCGAGGGGATAAACCCCGCAGTG
>JAOUOQ010000321.1 GCA_029880275.1 Candidatus Aminicenantota bacterium
TCTGAGATAAGCAGTTTACCGGCAAAGAACATCCAGCATCCGCACCGGAAACTGGTATGGAGAACTGCGACCGACAACCTGGAGTGGGTGGAGATGAATTTAGGGGCTGCCTATACCGTCAAGGGTGTGGCACTTATAAATCATAACTTTCTGGATGATGCCAACCTTAAAATGAGGTTATTAGGATCATATTGGAATGGCATATCCGCACCGATAGGATGGGGCGGTGGGTTTTGGGATTGGATGTATAAGAATGGCAAAGACAGAGGAGATAAAGGATGTGATTTGACTTTTGTAAATTCGCCAACGATTGGCTGGAATGATAATTACGGGTTGGAGCTTATCCTTAACGGCACAGACCAGCATGCTTATAGAGTCACTGATGACAATTTAAATCTTGGCCAACTTGATTTCACTTTAGTGGCCAGAATTAAAACATCAGCTACCAATGCCCAAGGAGTTATAGGTAAAACAGCAGGTGGAATTGGCTATGGATTTTATAAACTGGGAAGTGGAGTGATGAGATTGCGTTTAACTGATGGAGCAAATGCCATCGAGGTAGATTCAAATACAGTCGTTCATGATGGAGCGGAACATACTGTAGGAGTTGTGGTTGACAGAACTGCTGGCACAGCAAATTTTTACCTTGATGGGAATCCAGATGGTCAAGGGGACATATCTTCTGTTTCTGGCTCTTTAGATAATGACGGGCAATTTCTTTTGGGTAAATGGTCAGCGAACTATCTTAACGGTTCCATAGCTTTAGCAGCGGTATATAAAAATAAAAAAATGACCGATTGGGATATGGGACAAATTCATTCGGAGCCTGTCATTAAAGAAGATTTAACTTATGATAGTGAAATAATTATAAAACACTTCACTGGTGGTAATAAGCGATATTGGAGGCTTGAGTTTGATAATTCTGCCAACCCCGAAAATAAAATTGATATTGGCAGAATGTTTTTAGGGAACTATTTTGAGCCGAGCCGCCAGTTCGCCCGCGGCTGGGAGGAGATGCTGGTGGACCCCTCAAAGGTGGAACAGTCGGAGCAGGGGCAAGAGTGGGTGGACCTCAAGGAGAAGCATCGGATGATTAGGGTGGAGTTCCCCGAAGGGGCGCCGCTGAGCGAGACCGACCGGGAGAACTACCGGGAGATGCTGCAGGCGGTGGGATGCTCGAAGGACATCTTCATCGCCCTGGACTACGATAATCAGCCGAGCAAATGGAGCCTCTACGGGAAATTCGCCCAGACCGAGTTCAATTTCCGTGAATTCCTGGCGGGACTCTATACCACCGGGTTTGATTTTAAAGAAAACAGATGACTACTTTTGAAGAGTTTATCACCAAGCCTGTAAGCAAGAAAATCGCTCTGCTGGAGGCGGAGCCGAGGCTGCATCTCACCTTCTGGACCCTTGACAGCGGCTCTATATATTACGCCACCTTCAACGAGACCATCATCAACGAGCCCGCCCTGATCAGCAAGGTCAAGGAGAACGGCATCTCGTTAGCTCAGAAAGCCAGCAAGGGGGAGATGACCCAGAAAAGCTGGTATCAGGATGTATCCGCCGGCAGGCTCTATGTGTGGTGCTCGGACGACGGCAATCCCAACGCCGGGATGATGGTGGCTTATTTCGCGGTCTATTTTGGCACGGAAGCCAAAATCTTCAATTCCGCCTATTACCAGCCGAGGATACCGGACGGGGGCATCGCCCTCACGGCGGCGGGCGAACTCATCGACGGCGGGGAGATCACTTTGCTGAACGGCGACGGCTGGTTCGACCAGCGGATGGCGCGATGGCTGTGGCGCGGGGCTCGGGCGACGCTGCTGCTGGGTGGCGACGACCTGGCATACGCCAATTATGAAAAGATATGCAACCTCAGGGTGCAGGGTCTAAGCTGGGAGGACGGCGCGGTCAGAATGAGCGTAAAGGGAGTGAAGGTAGATTGGAGAAAGAGACTGCCCATAAATGAATCTTACACCGCCGAGGAAATCCTTAGACCGAATGCCAATGGCTATCGTACTGATTGGACACCTGTCGGCAAGACAAATGCATGGGAATGCGTTAATGAAACAGCGGAGCCGAAAGGAGACAGATGGGCAACCTATGTTAAGACAAGCGCGGGAGGACTGCCGAAGCAGAGTTATGGCTTGCCGGATTCCACTATCCCCGATGAAGCGGAGATCAATTTTGTCGCTCTCTATATTGCGGGACGAGTGAAAGAAAACGATGATCACAGAATCAGATTCCTCATTCGCCTCAACGGTGAAGAGAATACGGCTGGTCCCGAAAAGCCTTATTGGTCGTGGGCTTCCTGGGAAAAGTATATGCATGTCTGGAGCACGAACCCTTTTAACGGGGGGTCCCCATGGACTAAGGGGGATATAAATTCT
>JAOUOQ010000322.1 GCA_029880275.1 Candidatus Aminicenantota bacterium
TCTCGGTCTGCTGCTGCTGTTCACGGTCTCCTTGCTGGACAGAAGAAGCCGTAGCAGCTAAACATTCCTTTAATTTTATCAGACCTTCATAAGGTTATGGATAATTAATTTTATCAAGGGGAGTGCTCAGTCCGCAGTGGAATAAGTTACGAAATGGGATATTTAGAAGAGTTCAGCCAAAGCGGCTTTAATCTCCCTTAACTCTTGCCCGGTGAGACCCCATAGTGAAGCAGCTAAATAGTCTATTTCTTCCTCGATATCATTTATCAGCGGCTTATCATCTCGCTCGGCGGCTGCATGGGCTTGATGAGAAAGATCGGATAATCTTAGATGGATTTTATTATCAGCATTGAATTTTGGGATATTAATATTTTTCACTATATGAGTCGAAAGTTGTGTTCCAACAACATAACTTTTAACTATAAGTCGAGAAATACTCGAATTACACAAAGCACACAAATAATGTGCTTCTTGCAATTTATTTAGCCCAATTATCATTAATCTATGGTCTGGAATAGCAACTTTTTGCCCAATATATTCCATAGTAATTGGATTAACGACACACGATATAAAATCGTTTGAAATATATCTCCAAGCTAATTTATAGCTGGCAAAAGTGTGTATGCCAATATTATACATTGAATAAAATGGGTTTTTTTCGGGGTCAAAATACTTATTATAGGCACTCCTCTCTCTTAAAATAGTTTCAAAGTTCTTGAGATAGGCGTAGCTGTGGGGGAGTTTCTCCTTCATCCAGTCCGCAGGGTAGCCAGTTCTTCTCTTGGGGTCCTGAACCATTAATATGAAACAGGAGGGTGTGGCCTTCCAGCGGGATACGTCCCTCCCTCTTAGCAGCGGATAGACCAGTTGTGGCTCTATGGCTGCCTTGATTCTTGGAACTTCCTTTCTTCCTATATCATAGAGATTCTCCACCACCAACAGCCCATCGGGGCGGCTGCTTAGTATACGCAGCCAGTAGACTCCATTAGCACCCCCTGTATTGGCACCTTCCCTCGCCTGGTATTCAGACCTTCCAATGACCTTTTCCAGAACCGAGTCCAACTTAGGTTTAGTGGTTAACCAAGGGGAGGAGGATTGGTGGCGGTCAATAGGTCGGGCTGTCAGGTGGTGGCGGACTGTCTTTTGTGTCACCATCTCCAGAGTATCATCGACCTTGACCGATATACCCTTTTTCTTTTTCCAGAGGTAATAGGAAACCGGGTATTTAGTTTTGTATCCCTTCTGGCAGGCGATAATACTGCTCCAATTGGAAGCTCCTTCAAAGGGCTGAAGCTCCACCAGGTCATCAACACCGATTACCTTAATATGCTCCTTCTTACCCAACCTGAAGCGGCGGAATCCTTCTCCAGCCCCTTTGGTTTTGAAAAGTGTCTGGGTTATGGCAAAACCTAATTTCCCCTTCTCCTTTAAATAGTTATCAATGGAGGTGTAAGTGAATAGCATGGCAAGGTCTTTCTTCCCACCGCCCATCCGTGCCTGCCAGCCCTTAAGGCTGAAAAGCCCATATTTCTGCCACAGCCTTGTGGTTGCATTTCGGTAGTCGTCGGAGAGGCTCTCCCAGTTCACCCAGGGTGGGTTCCCCACCACATAGTCAAACCTTCCCACAAACAGTGGGGCAAAGGCATTCTTTATGAAGCGAGCCCATAGACCGTTCTCCCCCCTCTCTTGCAGACTCAATACCTTCTGATACAGAGCCTCCAGTCTCTGCAGGGAGAGATCTCCATGTATGGGGATTTTATGCTGGACCTTGCGGACAAATTGCTCTGGGGAACATTCAATCCTCAGGCATTCCTCAATAGTTGAGGTGAGGTGCTCGACTTCCTCTTTGCTGCTGACCTCGGCGGGGACTGTGAACACCCCCTGAGAGGTTTCCAGAGGGTAGTAGTTCAACTCCGGACGCCTATCTTGGGGGAATAGGCTGGCATAATCTGATGGGGTGAGTATGGAATCGCACATATAGACCGGTATCTCCAGGGGGGAGATGTATCTCCTCAGCTCACCCAGAGCTAACAGGTAGTTGGTGCGAGCAGCTATTACGGCTAAAGGGTTTAGGTCAAACCCCACGATGTTCTTAACTATCTTCTTAACAAGCGTGCGTGGGTCGAGAAAGCGGGAGTCAGCAAACTGTTTGACTTTCTTTATAGCCAGCACCAGAAAGGTACCCGAGCCACAGCCGGGGTCGAGGAGGCGTTTGTCGGGGTTGCCATCGTAGCCCACCTGGTTCAGGATGCGCTCGGCTATCCAATCGGGGGTGTAGTATTCCCCCAGGTCGTGGCGGAGCTTTTTAGGTACCAGAAACTGATAAAGCCGCTTAAGCAGGTCACGGGTATACTCCGGCTCTATGGTGGGAGTGGCGGGCTCGAAGTTAA
>JAOUOQ010000058.1 GCA_029880275.1 Candidatus Aminicenantota bacterium
CTTGATTGCCATGGAAGACCCCCTTGATTTAAAGGCACTGGACGAGGTTCGCTGGTCGAGCATGAAATCGGTGCTGCCGATTATGGCTGCCAGGGATGATATATATGGAGCAATAAACTATATTTTTAAAGGTCTGTAATTTAGGACTTAGAGCCGATAATAAGGAGTGCAGTTTTTTATGACGAGTATGGAGGACAAAATTAAGGAGCTTTCCTCCCTGATTGAGGAATTAGAGCGCATATTAAACGACTCTTTAACTAAGAAAAAAAGCCTCATAGACTCTGAATTAGATGAGTTTATCAATCAAAAGAGGGAGGAAACTAAAACCAGATTCGAATCTGTCAAAGAAGAAACCGACAAAGTGAAGGCGGATTTGGGCTCCATTCGTGCTCCCATTTTGGAGTTTGAGCATGAGAAAGCGAAATTCACTGAGGAGATCAATCACCACATAGAGCAAGCAAATCAGTATCAAAGCAAAATAGAAGAGCTTACCCGGTTGAGGAAAGAGGAGTTAGAAAAGGCAATGGAGAAGGACCTTCAGATGAGGGAGTATGAGAGGTCGATTATTGAGAAGGTGAATGAGCTTAAAAACGAACTGAGTGATCGGTACCGTCACCTGAGAGAAGCTATCCTTTCCAAGAAAGAGGAGACGAAAGTCGAGGAGGCCAAAGTTATTCCAGAGAAAGAGCTGTGGGAACCATCCCCCAGCCTAGAAGAAGTGGCAACAGGGGAGAATCTGCTGGAGAGCTATAAAAAGAAGGACGAAAGTCTTGGAGATGGAACGATCAATTTCATCTATTTTCAATTGAAGGACAGGGTCATTATGGACGGGGAGTCTCTGCTGAAGGGGATAAATTCTGGCGTTGAGCAAGTGAAAGAGATTTACAGGAAATTAGAGGAGACAGGTTCTTCCAAAGATAAATACTTCATGAAGCAGCGCATTATCAATATCCAAGCTATGTTGCGAAAAATAGTTACCAAAAGTGTCAGCATGTGTAAATTCAAATACGGCTCCCTGCCCAAATACACCAACGATGTGCTTAACATCTCCCTTTTGGAAGAGATGATGGAGATGCTGAATACCCATAATTGGACTGAAAAGCATAACTTTGAGAAGTTTAGCGCCTTTTTCGATGAGATTAACCTGGCTTTCCAATCTAAAATCACCCCCAAGGAGCCCTATCTGAAATCAGTGCTGGAAGAGATAAACTACTGACATGGTGATAGATGAATCCTTTCGTGATAAATAGTCTCCCCAGCGCCTTCTTTTAGCCCTATATTTTTTCGTTCCTTCCTATCTAACGAAGTGAGCTAAAAGAATTTTATACTGGTGATAAGCGATTTCTATTGGTTGTTATGGACACCTGTCCGCAGGTGATAAAACAGGTGCCTGTGATAGGGATTTTTTAGTGCTATAAAAATCGCCTTTCCGTTTGTGAAATATTCATCAATAGTTTAAGCCTCCTCCAGTTTATATTAAAAAGGAGATATGGCTGGTACGGTAAAGGTGCGGGCAGCGACAATAATCGGATTAAGAAAGACCACTAATCTCAGGTATCATACAGAGAGTTATTGGCAAATTATGATGGTAGTTTATCACTCTGGAAAAGAGAGAATAGAGGGGCAGATAGTCGGTATTATAATGAGCAGTTGGGCTGGGGTAGTGGAGTGGCTTTTTTGCGCTAAAGGAATCTGCACTTCTTCAAAATAGAAGCTGTCTGCCAATTTGAAAAATACATATTTCACCTCAAAGAAAAATTCCTATTTTCCCACCTGGCTTATTTAGCGGAGTTCAAAGTTTATATTTTGGCTTGTCCTTTGGCTGGAGACCAGATCGATAGCCCTGACTCGTAAAGTATAGCTTCCTGGCGTAAAGCCATCCAGTTTGAAGGTAATTAAGATGACCCTGGTGGGCAAGGGGGTGGGAGGGGGATATCGAGTTGTGATCCTTTTGTAAAGTCTGGTTCCTTTATAGAAGAGATATTCAATAGCCAGACGGTTTTTGCCAGTGCTGGGATCAAAGGAGAGATTATAGATGTAGTAAAAGAGAGATAGTTTATCCTGAGGGCTGAAGTTTCGCCGCACATTGGGGACAATCTTGATATTTTCAAAGAGATAGGGGAGGAGGGTTCTCGATATGGGGACCATCGAGGAGGGAAGGATTTGCACCCGATTGCTTAAGGTCATACTGCTGATTTGCAGCTTATCATCAACAAAGTTGGGAACAGTGAGCTCTTCTTGATAGTTATACCAGTTGGCGGATAGAGTATCTATGATGTATAGCTCCAATAAGTAGGTGGCGGGGAGAGGCATAAAGCAAAGCTGGAAGGTGGATTTATCCCGGGAGATCTTATTGAGTGTTTTATCTCCCAGCGAGATGGAGATGCGGTTGGCTGCCATTAAGGTCTGTGAACTCCCTTTCCTTGTTAGAGAGGCAACCACATCGAAGAGAGCCTCCCTCTCGCTCTCCCCCCTTTCATGAAGAAGTTCCTCAAGGGGGAGATTTATAGTTATAGGCATCCTGACCCGATTTCCTCCAGCACGGAAGAAATTGGTCTCTATCATGGAAGAAGAAAGCGAGAGGGCGGAAGATGGGTGTAAACTTCGCCTGTAATCAGCTTCGGTAAGGGGTTTCAGACTGGCAAACTCCTGGATGGCAGCGGGGTCCTGGAGACTGCTGCCCCCTTCCAGGTAAAGGGCGTCTATTAGGGGAACCCAGGGAGGGTAAGCGAGGGTCTCCAGGGTATAAATCGATTTGAAATGCTCCACCATTAGCTCCGGATTTTTCACCAGGAGTCCGGGGAATTTAAAATCCTCAATGTCTTTGCTAAGCTCTTTTAAATTGGTGGCTAAGACATAGCTTCTTGTGTTGTCAAGGTCGACAAACCGGATTTCGAAGCTCCGAGTCATCCTGCTGGAATCTTCCACCCGATAAATCCAGATTTCGGTGGGGTAGCCTCCTTCTCCTGAGGGGATCTGCTCGATTTCATCAGGAGTGCCAAAAAGTATATATATCATTCCCTGATCAGTGTCCATCCCTGCCCGCATGGAAGTGGAGAAGTGTTTGTTAACAAATTCAACTCTATTCAGGTATTCCCTTTGAAATTCGTTCACTCTTGTGCGAGGGTTAGGGTCACGCTTCCTCCAGAAGTTATTTATGAATCGCTCCCGTTCGTCATTGGTGGGCAATTTCAGAAAAACTTCCCTTTCTTCCGAAGTGATGATATAGCGCACTGTTCCATGGAGCCACTTCTGATATTTCTCGGAGAGTTTTTGGGGAAAGGCTTTTACATGCAGGATAAAAAAGATTACTAACAGGCAGATTAATCCACTCGTGCTCGTTTTTCTGCATATAAGGAAATCCAATGGCTTTCTACGAAACCACATCTTAAATAATTTTATCACACTTTTTTTTATAAATATATAGGTGTTCAAGAAATGTATTCTGTAAGATATACTACATATCAGGAGACAAAGCTCGTTTTTCTTTATGAGCGCTAAGAGTTTAGTTATAAAGGGAATAGTGCAATAATCTGTCTTGAGGGACAAAAGAGCTTGACTTAAGTGTGAGAGCTGACCTAATATGTAAACTGTATTTGGATAAATAATGTGACTCTGCCATGTTGAGGGATATAATCAATAAGGAGCTATTAGAGAATATCCTTCATTTCAAATTTATCCTCGCCTTCTTGGTTTGCGTGGTTCTATTTTCCACCTGTGCCATTATTCGGGTCAAGGATTATCAGGAGCAACTCAAGGTCTATCGCAATAATGTTCAGCTTCACCACCGGGCAGCTACTCAGTATAAATCGGCCAAGGATCTCGCCATCAAGGGGATAAAGGTTGATCATCCTCCCAACCCCCTGTCGATACTTGTAGAAGGAGTGAGCAACAGCTATCCCAAGACAATGACCATTGCCGTGAGCAGTGGCTTCATAACCGATGAGAGAGCGGGGAAAACCGCCCTTAACCTGATATTTGATACCTTCGATTTTGTGGCCCTCATCCAGATAGTTATCAGCCTGATCGCAATCTTATTCACTTATAACGCCATCTCGGGTGAGCGGGAGGAAGGCACCCTTACCCTGAGCCTCTCCAACCCTTTGCCACGCCATACTCTCATTCTGGGTAAGATGGTCGGAAATTTTCTCCCTTTAATAACCACCCTTCTCATCTCGCTAATTGTAGGGCTGCTAATAGTAGTGGTGGTAGGAAACGTCGAATTTGATGCCCACGTCTGGGGGAGTATAGGGGTTATATTCCTTCTTTCTCTGTTATATCTGTTGCTCTTTTCTAATCTGGGCATCATGGTATCGGTGCGCAGCCACAGCTCGGTCACCTCGTTGATTCTGCTCCTTTTTCTGTGGGTAATTTTTGTATTTGTCATACCTCAAGTAGGGATTCTTCTGGCTGATTATCTTAAGCCGATTCCCTCACCGGACCATATTCAGGAACAGAAGGGGATGATATTTGGTATGGCAATGTATCAGTGGTCATCCAAGGTGGAGAAATATAAGGAGGAGCACGGGGTATACCCATCAAAGGATGTATGGGATTCCTGGGAGGTGGAGCGTGACCTCTCCATAGCTGATGGCTATCGCAGGGTGGAAGAGGGATTCAACAGTCAGGTCGATGACCAGGTGAAAGTGGCCAGGACCATCTCCCGCTTTTCCCCTTCCTCCTCTCTCTATTATGCGTGCTCCTCCACAGCCGGAACCAGTATTTTAAGTGAGAAAGCTTATATCAAGGAGTTAGACCAGTACCGCTCCCTCTTTGTTGATTACGCCCTAGGCAAAATGAAAAAGGGCGCCACATGGTCAAGTAGCGGGGAGAAACTCGATTTATCGGATATCCCTTTACTCCAGGTTCAGCCCTTCTATCGGTCACCCATAGGCAGGGGCTTCCTGATTGACCTCTTTTTGCTGGTGGTGTTCAATCTGGTCTTCTTTCTGTTAGGATATTTTTCTTTCTTAAAGAGAACCTTTTTATAA
Organism: Candidatus Aminicenantota bacterium; assembly: GCA_029880275.1. Classification (GTDB taxonomy): domain Bacteria; phylum Acidobacteriota; class B3-B38; order Guanabaribacteriales; family B3-B38; genus Guanabaribacterium. Next base: position 4,992 of record JAOUOQ010000058.1, read on the forward strand.
GGAAACCCGTCTAAATAGTAAGGGGGAATTTTCTCCGTGCTGTGGCATCTTATCAAGAAAGAATATCGGTCTAACCTTCTGAGCCTGAAATTCATCATCTCCTTCGCCCTGCTTGTAATTTTAATGATTATCAGTGTCTCTTTACACTCCCGTTTGTACCAGGAGGAGGTGAGCGATTACAACAGCCGCACTATGGCTCATAAGATGAGCCTAAATTTTCTGCCGAACTACGAGATGTTGGGTTTTGCAGGGATAGCGCTGGATAAGAAGCCCTATCCCTTGTCTATTTTCGCCCAGGGGCTCGACCGGGGAGCCAACAAGATATCCCGAGTCGGTCTCATGGCTTTTCCCCGTCTGAATGTGGGCTCTGGGGGGAACCCCCTCTTCTACACCACCAGAACCCTGGATTACCTTTTTATCATCAAAATAATAGCCAGTCTGCTGGCCATCCTTTTCGCTTACAATGCCGTCTCCGGGGAGAAAGAGGGGCGAACCTTGAACCTCACCCTCTCCAACTTCCTTCCCCGGAGCACCTTCTTGCTGGGGAAATATATAGGAGGATTTTCCAGCCTCCTGACCCCTCTGGTCTTCGCCTTTGCCAGCGGTTTGCTGATAACTAACCTGCACCCTTACATCTCCTTTACCGGAGGGGAGTGGATGCGGATCGGGATGCTTTTCCTCTTTACTCTCCTCTACCTCGGTTTCTTCTTCGCTCTGGGGATGCTGGTTTCGGCGCTCACCTCCCGCTCGGTAATCACGCTGTTCGTCCTTCTTTTTTTGTGGGTGCTGATTGTCTTTGCCTTCCCTTATTTTGCCAGCCTGGCAGGGAGGAGGCTGAGCCCCGTTTCCGACATCGCCGAGGTGGAAATGGCTATCGATACGGCAAATTATCAGGCCAATGAGCGGGTAGAGCGGAGAATAGCAGAATACCTTATCAGAGAGGGGAAGGAGCCGGATATAGACTGGATTTATGCCGCTGTTCAGCAAGGCCAGCGCGAAGCCAATGTGCAGGTTCGCCAGATTGAAGAGGAGTATGACCGGAGCCTCTCCCACCAGGTCGCCCTCATATCAAAGCTCTCACTAATTTCTCCAGCTGCCTCCTTTAGCTTGGCCGCCACCCGATTGGCGAAGACCGACTTTGGCTACCAGCGAGGCTTTATCCTGCGGGCACAGATGTTTCAGGACGAGTTTATCCGATTTCTCGCCCAGGTCCCCGATACACAAGCCAGGATTGAGCCGGCAAAAATACCCCTTTTCTCCTACGAAGGGGAAAGCCTCAGGGAGAGCCTGTCAGCAACCATGCCCTATCTGGTTGTCCTGCTGCTCTCCTCTGGGGTAATTATCTTTCTTTCCTTTGTCCTTTTTTTAAGATATGATGTCCGCTAATCAGAGGAAGAGAAATTTGATGAATAACCAGAGCTTCCTAAAGCTAAAAAAAGAGAAGGTTTTCAATTAGCTTTGGAGAATGCTTAACAGAAAGGGAGGGTTTATGGAATTATCTTCTGGTCTATTAAGGATGAACCATTTTTCACAAAAGAGGAGGGAGCAAATGAACAGAAAACTCATAGCGGGATTTATTGGCTTCTTACTGGTCAGTATGGGAGCATTTTCCTGTCTGCTGGCTCAGGAGCCCCTCAGCAAACGGATTGCTAACTATACCATGGATGTCCGCCTCGACCCCGAGAAAAAGGTGATCAGCGGTAGCGAGGTTCTCACCTGGCTCAACGACTCCGAGGTGGGACTCAGTGAGCTCTATTTCCACCTCTATCTGAATGCCTTCAAAAACAATATGACCACCTTCGTTACCGAGGCTCGCCGCATGAGACCTGGCAGACTTCCCATGTTAAAGAAAGAGGATCTGGGTTATACAGATGTCGGGTCGGTAAAAATAATCGGCGAGGAAGGGGTGGAACCCATTGATTTAACTCCTACCATAGAATATGTCCAGCCCGATGACGGCAATCCCTACGACCAGACAGTGATGAAGGTCACCCTTCCCCAACCTTTACCTCCGCAGCAGACCATCAAACTCGACATCTCCTTCACCGCCAAGCTCCCCCTGGGTATGGCACGCACCGGCTTTCGGGATGACTATTTCTTCGTTGCCCAGTGGTTTCCCAAGATAGGGGTCTTTTATGAGGGAGCGTGGAATTGTCATCAATATCATACCACCTCGGAGTTCTTCGCCGATTATGGGATTTACGATGTGAGCCTTACTCTCCCTTCTCCCTTTATACTGGGAGCCACCGGTATGCGCCGTTACGAGAGGGATAATGGAGATGGCACCACTACCTACAACTACTATCAGGAGGATGTCCACGATTTCGTGTGGACCGCCAGCCCTCACTACCTGGTCTATGAAGACACTTTTACTCACGAATATCTACCAGAAGTAAAAATTATCCTCCTCCTGCAGCCCTATCACAAGATGTTCAAAGACCGTTATATTGAAGCGACCAAGAGTGCCCTCCGTTATTATGGCGAGTGGTACGGAGCCTACCCCTATCCTCAGGTTACCTGCGTTGACCCGGCTTATAGGAGCGGCTCAGGAGGGATGGAGTACCCCACTTTGTTTACCGGAGGGGCATACTGGCTGACCCCCATTGAGCTCCGCTCGCCCGAGGGGGTAACCATCCACGAGTGCGGGCACGGCTGGTGGTATGGGATAGTAGGGAACAACGAATTTGAGGACGCCTGGATGGACGAGGGCTTCAACTCCTACTCCGATGATAGGGTGGTGGAGAAAGCCTACGGACCCTACTACTTCTCTCGCCGTTTCTTGCAGATATTCCCCATTGTCTTCAAGAGGTTCTCTTACAAACCAGGGTGGGGGAGTATAAGCGACTATCGCTCTTTTGCCAAGCTGGATAATATGTCTCGACTGGCCTGGGAATTTATGGATGGCACCAGCTACGGCACCAACTCTTACGACAAGGGCTCCCTGATGCTGTGGACTCTGGAGAACTACCTCGGTCCCGAGCTGAGCGCTAAGGTGTTCAAGACCTACTTCCAGCGGTGGAAGTTCCGCCATCCCCGGCCACAGGATTTCATCGATGTGGTCGAGGAGGTCACCGGCCAGGATATGAGCTGGTACTTCGACCAGATAGTTTATGGTTCCAACGAGCTCGATTATGCTATAGAGAGAATTAGCAGCAGTCCTGTGGCCAAGAAGGAAGGGTATTTCGATGAGGAGAAGGAGAGGACTTTTATTACAGGAGAGGAAGAGGGGGAAAAAGAAGAGAAAGAAGAGGTAATCTACGAGAGCAATGTGATAGTCCGTAGACTGGGCGAGGTGGTCTTTCCCGTTGAGGTGCTGGTGACCTTTGAGAACGGGGAGCAGGAGAAAAAGGTCTGGGATGGAGAGTATCGATGGGTGCGCTACACCTTCAAGAAGCCGACCCGCCTGCAATCGGCAGAAGTCGACCCCGACCATAAGATATTCCTGGATGTTAACTACACCAACAACAGTAAGACCATGAACCCCCAGAAGCTCCCCGCTTACAAGTGGGCATTCCGCTGGATGTTCTGGCTGCAGCATTTTCTGGAGACTTTCACCTTCTTCAGCTAAATTGCGCTCTGCGAAAGAAAATAAATGCGCTTTTGAAAAGGTAAGATTTCAATAGGAGAGAGCGATGGGATTTTTTAAAGCCTTAAGAACGGGAATCAAACGAGTAAATAAAAATAAAAAGATGTGGTTTTTTCTCCTGGTGGTCAACATACTGGTAGCCCTGGTGCTCACTTTTCCCCTCTACTCCGCCTTGAAGACCTCTATCGGCGACAGCCTCATGGGAGAGAGGCTGACTAAAGGTTTTGATTACCGATGGTATGACGAATTTCAGTACAAGTTTCGGGACACCGGTTTCATTACCTTATGGAGCCCGACCATTGTAGGTAGCGGCACATTCTTTTCCAATGTGGATAGCCTGGTAACTGGACGGTTCTTCCAATTTGGTCCCACAATCCTGGTCCTTATGGCTGTGTATGTCCTGCTCAATATCCTTTTCGCCGGAGGGATTCTGGGTATTTTCCACTCCCCTGAGGAGAAATTCACCATCAAGGGATTTTTCAGCTTTGGCGGCACCTACTTCAACCGCTTCTTCAGGCTGTTCATCATCTCAGGGATTCTCTATGGTATCCTTTATTTCCTTTTCGTTCCTTACATTTCTGGGATAATCAATCAGGTAGGGGAAACCGCCGCCTCGGAAAGGGTTGCTATGGTGCTGGGTCTTATATTCGCCGTGGTGATGTTCTTCCTCCTTTTCCTGGTCAATATGATATTTGATTATGCTAAAATAAGAACGGTAGTAGGGAA
>JAOUOQ010000324.1 GCA_029880275.1 Candidatus Aminicenantota bacterium
GGGTGGTAGCGGTTATATGCATGTTAGCTCTGATGGGCAGAGCGGAGAGAAAAATCAGTGCCACATTCTTAAGGAGGATGCACAAAGGGGCTGGTGCGGTGTTCCTGATATTGCTCCTGGTGATAAGCTATTTCTGTGTGAGATACTGGGCAGTGATGGGGGACCAACTCTCCGTGAGAGCCGTCATCCATATCGTGTTGTCAATTTTGCTGTTTATCGTGCTGGTGCTCAAAATCTCCATAGTGCAATTCTACAAGGAGTTCCTCAGATATGTGCCGGTAATGGGGATGATTGTGTTCATCCTGGCCTTTACCGTGTTTTGTACCTCGGCGGGCTATTTCTTCTTAACCGGCGGAGAGGTACAGGTCATAATTGAAGAACTCTCAGAGCCTGCTGAGATTATGCTTGAGGGAGATGCCGAACAGGGGGCGGTATTGTTTGATGCTAAGTGCAGCTTCTGCCACCACGCCGACACAGAAGCGACGGAAATTGGTCCGGGACTGAAGAACATACTGAGCCGGGAGGCGCTGCCTTTCAGCGGAAGATCCGCTCATCCAGATAATATCAGGAAACAGCTGATAACCCCCGTGTCCGGCATGCCCTCTTTTGCATCGCTCTCGGAGCAGGAGATAGCCGACCTTTTAGCATACCTGGCGACCTTGTGACTTACCGTGTCGGTCAGCCTGCAGAAGCTGAGCGGATGGCAATTTATGTGCCTCCTATTTTTATATAAAGATAAATAGTGAAGTGACCAAGAGCATTTCTCACACTTTCATAAGATTTTTTAGCTCAGTCAAATTAGCCGTCACTCTGTTTATCATTGTAGTCCTGGTATGCATAGTGGGGACGCTCATTCCTCAGGAAAGGTCGTTCGGTGAATACCTCTCCCGCTACGGCGAGTGGGCGCAAGTTCTGTGGGCTTTAGACCTCACCCGCCTCTATCATTCCTGGTGGTTTATGGGGCTGTTATTTTTTTTCAGCATAAATATAATTGTCTGCACGCTAAATCGGTTTTTGCCCACGCTTAAGGCGGTTGTCACGCCGCGGGTAACCATAGATGAGCGGACAATTGAGCATCTGCCGCATAAGGTTACTTTTCCTTTTTCGGATAAAAAAGAGGCATCGGCAGAAAAGGTCAAAGCGATTCTTGCCTCCCACCGCTACCGGCTTTATGAGGAACCAAACGGCGGGGGAATTCATTTGCTGGCTCAAAAAGGGAGTATGGCTCGGTTTGGAGCGGATGTTGTCCATTTAAGTATTTTACTTATCTTATTGGGAGCCATCATCGGGAACATCGGCGGATATAAAGATTTTCTTATGGTCCCCGAGGGTTCCGTTTCCGAGCTTCCTCAGGAGAGCTTCAGGGTGCGAGTGGACGATTTCTGGATGGAGTATTATCCCAATGGAGCCATCAAGGACTGGAAAAGCAAGCTCACCATTTTAGAGGATGGCCAGGAAAAAGTAACCAGAATCATCGAGGTCAATCACCCCCTGCACTATAAAGGGGTAAGATTTTATCAATCGAGCTACAGCTGGGACTGGGGTCAGACCTCGATGATAATTGCGGCAGCGAGAGAGGGCAGCCCGATTGTCAGGTGTAAAGCCATGGTGGGAGATACATTTCTCATTCCCCCTACCAATCTGGAGGTGAAGGTGGTCTCGTTCGTGCCCGATTATGCTATTGGCGAAGGAGGTCGGGTCGTATCTCGCTCACATATTCCCTATAATCCCGCGGTTCTTCTGGAGGGCAGGGATGGAGGTGAAGTGAAATTCAGGCAGTGGGTTTTTGCCGAAGCATCACCATCTCACTCCGGGACAAATGGTGATTATCGTTTTGAGCTGGAAGGCTTCTGGGCGCCCGAATTGACAGGCTTGCAGATTAACAAAGACCCCGGTGTTCCCCTCATCTGGACAGGATGCGGCACCATCATGGTCGGGCTGTTGCTGAGCTTTTACCTTTCCCACCGGCGAATAAGGATTCTCATTGAGAAGGACGGAGCTGCCGGAAAAATCACCATCGGCGGCTCAGCCAATAAGAATCAAGCGGGCTTTGAAAAAGAAATTGGCCGGGTCACAGAAGAAATCAAAGGAGCCCTGAGAAAATGCACGATTTCACCCTTTTTCTGATCGCTTTTTTAATTTATATCTCTGCTCTGTTTTTCTATTTTTATTACTTCTTTGCCAGGAGGGAGGTGTTAGCCAGGGTCGGCTTCTGGATAGTGGCGGTGGGCGTAATCTTTCATACCCTGGCGTTAATTGTGCGAACGGTGAGCACGGGTCACGCTCCCTTTGCCAATATGTACGAGTCCATTTCATTCTTTGCCTGGACCATTGTGGTTGCTTATCTCATTATGGAAACCAGATAT
>JAOUOQ010000323.1 GCA_029880275.1 Candidatus Aminicenantota bacterium
AAAGTACGAGGGAGCTATCCTCTCCTGGTTTAAGAAATTCTTTGCCGGCTAATTCCCGTCGCGCCACACCTAAAGCCCCTTTTTCCACCCCGGACTTCATCAATGAATTTTAATCAATTCCAACCCCTCTGGTTCCGTCGCAGCCAGAACATAAATCAATTGCATTACCTCCTCAAAGAGAATAAAATAGAAACAGCCATTTTTTTATGAACACTGCATGAACCGATGGGAAAAAGAGAAGAGAGTCAATTTTTTGACATCATCCTCGACAGCATTGCCGATGGCGTATTCACCGTTGATAAGGAGCGGAAGATAACCTCCTTCAACCGGGCAGCAGAGCGAATCACCGGTATCCCCCGCCACCAGGCAATAGGTCAGCACTGCTTTGATGTCTTCCACGCCAACATCTGCCAGACCGCCTGTGCCCTGAGGAGAACCATGGAGACCGGGAAGGAAATCATCGACCTCCCCATTAATATCGTCAACCAGAGAGGAGAGACCATTCCCATAAGCATTAGCACCGCTATCTTGAGAGACCAGAGAGGGAGCATAGTAGGTGGGGTGGAGACCTTCCGCGACCTCTCTGCCATCGAGGAGCTCAGAAAGGAACTCTCCAGGCAATACAGCTTTGAGGATATCATCAGTAAGAACTATCAAATTCAGAAGCTCTTTGCCATCCTGCCCGACATCGCCGAAAGCGACAGCACCATCCTCCTGCAGGGTCCCAGCGGTTCGGGCAAGGAGCTCTTCGCCCGCGCCATCCATAACCTGAGCTCACGCAAGGATAAGCCTTATGTGGTAGTAAGCTGTGGTGCCCTGCCCGATACCCTGCTGGAATCTGAGCTTTTCGGCTATGTCAAAGGGGCGTTCACCGACGCCAGGAGGGATAAACCCGGAAGATTCGCCCTGGCTGATGAGGGCACCATCTTTCTCGACGAGGTGGGAGATCTGTCCTCCTCCATGCAGGTGAAGCTTCTCAGGGTTTTGCAAGAAAAGGAGTACCAGCCCTTAGGAGCCACCGCCACCGTCAAGGTCGATGTGCGCATTATTGCCGCTACCAACAAGGATTTAACCAAGCTGAAGGAAAAGGGACTCTTCCGTGAGGACCTTTACTACAGGCTCAATGTCATCAAAATTGAGCTCCCTCCCCTGTCCCAGCGGCGTGAAGACATCCCTCTGCTCATAGAGCATTTCATTCGGGTCTTTAACCTGGAGATGGGTAAGAAGATCAGCGGTGTCTCCGATGAGGTATTACACCTCCTCATGCGCTACGATTTCCCCGGAAACATCAGGGAACTACAGAATATCATAGAGCACGCCTTCGTCATCTGCAAGGAGTCCATCATAGAGCTGGAACATCTCCCCGGGGAAGTTATTGAAAAACAACAGCAACTCATGAGAGAGAGTCCCGCCCCTTACCAGGGACTGCAGGAGGCGGAAGCTCGGATAATCAGAGAGACCCTCAAAACATATAACGGACATCGGGGCAAGACAGCTCAAGCTCTGGGAATTGCCAAAAGCACCCTGTGGCGAAAGATAAAGAGATATAAGATAGATTAAATCTCACTATCACCCCTCCTTTTCATTGCAATTTTGAAATCCTATATTTCATATTGAAATCATATACGGCGCCCTCTAAGATGCTATCCTCTGCGGCTTGCCTGTAACTCCTTGTAAAATCGTATGTTAAACATTTCATCTCCTCTCGCCATCTTTGGCATAGTATTTGCCTTTTAAATATTGAGGCTTCTAATGACAAAAGTGGCCATTCCCCTTTTTGGTTCCCGGGTATCACCCCGGTTTGACTGCGCCCCCGATATTCTCTTGGCTACCGTAGAAGGGGACAAGGTGATTGCTAAGGAGAAGCTTACTCCTTTAAGATTGTCGCACCCCATACAGCTGATAAACCATCTCATCCAGCGGGGGGTCAAGGTAGTCATCTGCGGGGCTGTAGATTGCTTTTCGGCAAGGCTTATGGCTCAGAGAGGGGTGAGAGTAATCCCCTGGGTTGCCGGTGAGGCTGAAGAGGCGCTGAGGCTATTTATGCAGAGCAAATTGGAGCCAGGTATTATTCCGCACCCTAAGGGAAGGAGGAAATGGCGCTTCAATGCGAGATGGGGACCAGGGCGATGGTTTTAACCCTTTCACTAAAGAAAATAACCTTATGTAGGAGGTGATTTAGATGCCAAGAGGAGATAGAACCGGTCCCTGGGGAATGGGTCCCATGACCGGAAGGGCTGCCGGGTATTGCGCCGGCTATCCAGTACCCGGCTTTATGAATCCTTATGGCGGACGGTTTGGAGCAGGGAGAGGTGGCTTTCCCTATGGTGGCGGCAGAGGACGCACCTGGGGAGGCGGAAGAGGCT
>JAOUOQ010000059.1 GCA_029880275.1 Candidatus Aminicenantota bacterium
TTTTGCCCCACTAGGTCTTTTGCGGCTTCCTGGTCCGAAGCGGCAACCACTGCTACTGCTTTAGGCATATTCTTATTTATCAGTAATAATGCTCTGTTAAGCATGCCAAGGTTAAACTCCTTATCCCCCAGGGGATTGATAACCACTATATTGCCGCTCACCTGAAGTTTGGAAATCTCCTCCGCAGAGTTTGCAGTGGCACTGGATAAGCATATAATTGAACCCTGTATCTGGTCGCCATTAAGAAATGGGTCCCAGGATATCACCTCTAATCCTACTTTCCTTCCTTCAGCCAGCCCCAGCGAAGCACTCAGAGGGTTGTAGATGGAAAAATGAAAATTCTCCTTTTTAACCTGCAACTTGTATTCTAACATCTGCTCTCTGATGTATTGAGCAGCTTGCGCGTCGCCTTCACTACCGGCTAAACGGTTACCCAGCGTAGAGAGATACTCCACATGGCGGAGAAGCTCCTTTCTCGCCTTCTGAGCAAATAAAAGCTCACTCTTGATAAATAATAGACCAGCGCAGACTATAAAAAAGATGACAAAAATAAGCCTTTTGTTTCTCAGATAATTGAAGAACACGGCTATCACCCCCTATTAAAATGTTTACAAATCTCACCCCTAATACTTTATTTCTCCTCTTATTGATATTATATAGTAAAAAATGATAATCGACCATAGTTTTTAAATTATTAATGGAAAAATTTATTGAAGTCATTTATAATATCACCAGTTTTACTTGTTCAGCAAAGAAACCAACTGCGGAGGATGCCATGGGCAAACCGAATTATGATATGAAAGCATTAGCAATCCTTTTGGTCACCATATTTTCTTATGCTGGCTGTTGCTGTATATCGCCGAGCAACGAGCCAGTACTGCTGGGCAAATTTTCCGCGGAGCAACTTCTGGAAAGGCTGGAGGAGTATAAAGCCCGCGTAATCCTCTATGAGCCTGACCCCGAAGCAATAACACATCTGCAATCTTACAACAAACCTCTGACCATTGAGGTTTTTTTTGGCAGTTGGTGTCCCGATTGTCGGGAACACCTTCCTCCTTTCATCAAGGTCATTCAGGAGGCAGATAATCCCCATATCAGCACCATCTTCATCGGTGTAAGCAGGGACAAGAAGGAACCAGCTCGCCTTCTGCAAGGGAAGGGAGTAGAGTTTGTTCCCACTTTTATCGTCTATCGTGATGCTGATGAGATAGGGAGAATAGTGGAGCACCCTCGCATTTCTATAGAGCACGATTTAATAGCTATTTTAAAGGAAAGGAAGCCTCTGCCCTTAAAAGCCCCCTGATTCGTATTTTGTTTAGAGGTCTCTAACCTTCCTGGCGAGCACGCTGAACAGCCTCCAGAAGTTCCCGACACGCCCTGACGACATCTGGTGCCATGGTCACCGCAGAGACCACAGCCACCCCATCAGCCCCCGCCCGGATTACCTCAGCAGCGTTGTGAGAGTTGATTCCACCAATCCCCACCAGAGGAATGTTAACCGCCTCCCTTATCCTCCTGACTCCCTCCACACCCAGCGTCTCTCCCACATCCTTCTTTGTTTCGGTTGGAAAGACTCCGCTCACCGCCAGGTAATCGGCTCCCTCACTGACGGCTCTTTTAGCCTCTTCCACAGAGCGAACCGATATGCCGATAATTTTACCTTTTCCCAGCAGCCTGCGGGCTACCGAGATGGGGAGGTCTTCCTGCCCGAGATGAACCCCATCGGCATCCAGCGCCTGGGTGATATCCACTCGGTCGTTGACCAAAAAAAGTTTGCCATAGGAGCGAACCAGAGGTTTAATCTTCAACCCCTCAAGATAGAACTCCCTGTCGGGGATATCCTTCTCTCTCAGTTGAATTACGCTGGCGCCTCCTTCCAAGGCTTTGGCGACCACCTCTATATTTGTCCGTCCTAAAGACAGATGGCGGTCGGTTATTACATAAAGGCTCAGGTCTAACATAATCTTACCGATGCTCCCTGATCTTTATACCCTTTCTGACCTCCTCTGCGGTGAGGTCGTAAAGGGCATCAAAGAGGGCAACCTGAAAGCTCCCTGGCGAGCCGCTTCTCTGTGCACCTTTCTCCCCTGCTAAGCCAAAGTATCCCAGGGCAGTAGCCGCGGCTGAGAGCGGGTCGGGGTCGACGGTGGCAAAAGCCGCTATCACCGTAGTGGCAATACAGCCTGTGCCGGTAACCAGCTTCATGAGAGGATGTCCATTGGCGACCCAGACCGAGCGATACCCGTTGGTGACAAAGTCCTCCTTACCGGTTACCGCTAAGGTCGTGCTCAATTTTGTCGCTAATGATATAGCTGCCTCCACCGCTTCTATTGCCTCCTGGAAGGACTCCACCCCTTTAATAGACCCTCTCTCACCTCCCAGAGAGAGGATCTCCGCCGGGTTGCCGCGGATAACTTTCACCTTGACCTCCTGTAATATCCTCAGCGCCTCGGCAGTGCGCAGGGAAGTAGCTCCCACGCCCACGGGGTCTAATACCACCGGGATGGAGAGCTGATTTGCCCTCTGTCCGGCTTTTATCATCGACTGGACTAACTCCCGGGTGGGGGTGCCGATATTGAGCACCAGAGCCCCGGCAAAGCTCACCATCTCCTCCACCTCATCGGGGCTGTGAGCCATCACCGGCGAGGCTCCAATAGCCAGGGTGGCATTGGCGGTAGTGTTCATTACCACCATATTGGTGATGTGGTGGATTAAGGGTCTCTTCTTCCTCAGAGCTTCAATATTCTGCCAGGTTTTCTGACCAAAGTCCTCCATTCACTTTTACCTTTTAAGCCTGAAAAGTGGTACAGGTGAATAGAGTGATATTGGCTAATAGGTGCACCACAAAAGTAGCGGCTAAGCTCTGTCTCTTAATATAAATCCACCCTAATAGAAGCCCGGCTATGAAGGTCAAGCTTATAAAGCCACTTACCTCGGAGGGTGAAAGACCGGGATATCCTAAATGACCCAGGGCAAAAATCAGACTGGTAGCTATCAGGGTGATGACCCACCTCCACCTTGTCGGGCTCATTACTTTCCCCAGTAGACGATAGGTGATTACTATAAGGAGAGCCCTGCCAAACTCCTGGATGATGGCGCTTGCCGGATATCGACTCAGAGCGGCGCTCAACTCCCCCCAGGTAGGAAATTTAAGGGTCCCCATCCCCCAAAGATACATCAAGGGAAGGCTCAACCCTAAAAGCACAGCCAGAGTGATGCCAGCTAAAGAGAGCTCCTGGTATCCAAAGTGAAAATTATACCCTATCTCCCTGCGGAGACCAATGATAAGGAGGAAAAAGACCAGCGCCATGACAACATACCATCCTGGTCCCCGGTCGAGGTTGATCTCCGAAGGGGGCCGCTCCCTCACGAAATCGACCAGAGCATCCAATCCCACCTGGGCAAAATAATCCCTGTCAATGCGGGAAGGAATAATAAGGGAGAAGGAGTCAATACGATTAACATCCCTGAACAGCTGTACCAGCGCCGAGGGGGTTTGCTGCTCCCCCTGGCAGAATTCCCAGCATTTGACCTGCTGGTGGTAAAGGCGGATAGCAGACAGTATTGTGCTGCGGCTGGAAGAGCTCAGGTCCCATGAGCCGACCACATTGATATCTTCGGCAACCAATCGATTGACGGTATGGTATACTCTATCCCCCTCCATGGGGACCCTTACCCAGGGGCTATTAGTCAGATCGGCAACCCTCCCCTCGACTTCTTCTGGCCTGGACACTGTGGGAAGAAGATTCGTTCCCCAAAGCAAGCTGTTGTCACCCGGAGGGGAGGGATCAAGATATCTGATTCTTACCCATTGTAGGCGGGGGTCTGCTTCCTGCTCTGTCTGATGTAAAACCACTTTGTACTGAAGATATTTATCAGGGGGACTGTCGATTGAACTACTTCGCCAGGAGCCAGAAGGGGACGACCATGGAGTCCACGATGGACCATCGGTGTCGTGCGTGTTGCCAGTTCTGGTTTGCACATATACACCCTCTTCTCCCGTCCAGCTGATGTCCCAGAAGGCTCTGATGGTGCCCACCCCTATGGGATGGGAGATAAACTCCCCCTTTTTGACTCCAGGTTTGATGCGTAGGGATTGGGAAGGGGGATGGTATTCCAGTCCGTTAATGACCCCGAGGGTCTGATAATATGGCATCGGATGAGTGAGGGTGACCCCTTTGTGGAATCTTATCCAATCTATCTTTACCTGGTTGCCCGACTTTCCTTCAGGGGGGTCGAAGCGAAGTGTTTTGATAAAGCCAACGGTCCCCCCCCATTGGTTCTTATGCCTATCGGGCTCGGGCAAAGTGTAGAAATCGGTCTCCCACAAGTCAATGCTGTATTCTTTCCACCCCGATTCTACCTTCAGAGGCGCAGAAAAGGCGCCCTCTTTGCCGGAATCTGGAGTATCACACCAGAAGAATATCTGCATCTCACCAGGCTGCTCGGAATACATTCTGAGTGATAAGATATAGAATCGCTTCGGGTCGAGCTTCTCGCCTTTCAGGTTCAGATAAAAATAGGGGTCTTTCCCGGTGATAAAAGCAAGAACCCCATTCTCAAAGTTTACATTCCCTATGTCGTTGGCATTGGGAAGGATGTCCCCCTGAAGGTTCATCTCCCATGAGAAAAGGGAGGTGTAACGGGCGTAATGCTCGCGCTGGAAGAGCTGCTGCCCGTATCTCCTTCTGCCATAGTACTCCCTTGCTTCCCAGGTTATAATAAAGGCTATTCCGCAGACTACCAGTATCTTAAGAAATATTTTTAATGAATATATTCCTCTTTTTTTCATGTAAGCTCTTGAAGGGAAAATACCTTTTCGAGAAGATGACTACTTAAAACGCCCTTTGAAGAATAACCTAAGAGGGGCTCACCTATCCCTGTAAACAACAAAATCAGCCAGCCTCTCCATTGCTTGCCGAGCCGGGGTATTGTCAAAAGAAGTAAGGCAGTGTTTAGCTATGGTGGCATAATGAAGTGCCTTTTGCTGCATGGCTGCTTTAATCTCATAGTCCCGCATCAGCTGGACAATCTCCTTCCAGAAAAGGGGATAGGACTCCTTTCCCTGTAAGCTCCCTTTTATCATCTTTAATAAGCGTTTATCCGCTTTTTGAAGCAGATATATCAGGGGTAAGGTGACCTTCTCCTCTTTAAGATCAGTCCCCACCGGCTTACCCAATTCCTCTTCGCTGGCAAAATAATCGAGCAGGTCGTCGATGAGCTGGAAGGCAATGCCAAGATTGAGCCCATAAGCCCTCAAAGCCTCCTCCTGCTGGGGGGATACATCTGCCAATACCCCTCCAATCTGGCTGCAGCCTGAAAACAGACAGGCGGTTTTGCCTTTGATAATCTCGGTGTATTCCTCCTCGCTGAGGGTTACATCCCCTCTTTTGGTGGTCTGGATAATCTCTGCTTCTATCATATTTTTGGTCACCGAAGAGAGGATTCTTATGATCTTGAGATTAGACTGCTGGAGGGCTATGTCTATTGAATTAATGTATATGTAATCGCCCAGCAGAACTGTGAGGTCATTACCCCAGCGAAAGTTGATGGAGGGCATACCCCTGCGTATGGCAGCCTCATCAACAATGTCATCATGAATAAGGGAAGCAGTGTGGATGAACTCCATAATCGTCCCATACAAAATGTCCTCATCGCCCTGGTAGCCACCAAGACGGGCGCTCAGCAGTAGCAAAGCAGGGCGTATCCTCTTCCCTTTACTCAGGTATATATGTTCACCAATCCTGGATATTATATCTATATGGGAATCGAGTCTTTTCTCAATCTCGCTCTCCAGCTGGAGAAGCTTGCCATCAATTAGATGAAATATAGCCTTCGGCTCCAAACTGACTACCCCCTATTTTTTCTCTTGTAAAGCTCCAAAGACAGCTTGATCATTTTGCTTTTTTTCCACTCCTTCCCTGGGTGGACTCATTGGGGTGAAATTGAACAGCTTATCCAACCTCCCCTGAAGGAAGCGGTAACAGAAACCGTTTGAGTAATACCACCACAGCTCCCCCTGCTCACCTTTTTGTACAGTGAAGTTCTCTACCTTATCGGGCACCCCCCTCAAGCGGAGGATTCTCCCCTGGTCGCTGTTGGCTCCCAGTTCTTCTATCCTGGATTTTATCTCAGGCCACTGTGGATTGTATGTTAAAGTTCTATTGACAGTTATCTCAGCAGTCTCTTCTTTAAAAACAGCACTGGAGATGTCTTCATCTGGGGGGATGGTGTATACTATGGAATCAAACTGATTCTCGCTATAGAAGCTCAGCACATAACGATTATAATAAGAGTCTATTAGAGCTACAATCTCATAAAGCCCCTTGCTATCAGTTCTGGTCTCTATTACCTTCTTGTCTAATATTGAGGGGGTAGGAGCCTGAAGATTCTCCTCCACTCTCTGAGCGATCAGCCTTACGGGGGTGTTGGGGACAGGATAACCGCTCTCGTTAACCACCGCTCCTCTTATCATCATCTCTCTGGTTTTTAATCCGACTCCCTGCTGAAAACCCGCCACCTCCAGCAAAACCGATAAAACGATAACCAATGCTCCGAAAGCAGCCCGTTGAAAGAGTCTACTTCTGCAATAGAAAATAGTCCTCAGGCAAGTTCTCCTGTTCAATCTTCTCCTCAGTTAGAGCAATGATTGGTAAATTATCATATTAATGCCCGGGTCGCTAACCCTTGAAGCCCGGATAACCTCGTGCATATTAATCCATGAAATGCTATCAAATGAGTTCATCAGAAGGCTCTTCTATTCTGAGCAACCAATAGGTTCTCGCTTATTTTTCAAAATATAATACCACCTAAGAGGTCTAAATTCAAACTATTTTTAAATTAGGAAGGATTTGTATCAGATGTGGCAGCATCTACCTTATAGGGGAAACCTCCACACCCTTAGGGATATTGAATTGAAAAAAGCTTTCGGGAAGCTTCAAGTTCTCTTTGATATTGCTGAAGCTGTATTCGCTAATATTACCAATAAGGTCAAGGAGAACCATTTTCCTCACCTGGTAGGTCTGGGTGTCAACTTCCAGGATGAGCTTCTGATAGCTCTCGCGACCTCTTTGAGGAGTAAGCACCAATTGGTAACTACCTTCTGGAGAAGTGGAGCCAGGAGGTAAAGGCTCCACAATAAAGTCCCTTTTTAAATTCCCCTTGCCAGCTAAAAACAGCACCGGGGTTTGTTCCCCCACCATCTCTGCCAACTTCATTGTCTGCACTATTTTCTCCTCTGGCAGATACCAGTAAATGGTCATCCCATCGGAGATAAATAGCTTTTCCTCTGGATACTGATATTCCCACCTCATCATCCCGTCTCGCTTCATATACAGGATGCCCCCCTCCTCCCGAATCTGATTGAGGGCTTTGTTGATGAGGGTCTGGGTGAAAGTGGCAGAGAAGCTCTCCAGGGTGTCGTATTTCTTCTGAAGCCGAGCAGTTACTTCCTCCACCTCTTCAGCCAGAGATAGTGAGAGGAAACAGTATAAGGCAAAAGTAATGATGATGGCATAGCATTTCATCGGAAATCACTTCCTGCAAATTCAACTATTGCTGGAAAGGGTGTTCCTGGTCATAGCAACCGCTAACTTAATAGCCTCAATCATATTGCTGGGGTCGGCTATCCCCTTTCCTGCAATGTCAAAGGCAGTTCCATGTCCCACCGAGGTTCGGATTATGGGCAGACCTAAGGTAATATTAACCGCCTTCTGGAAATCACAGAGCTTTACTGGTATCAAGCCTTGGTCGTGATAGAGGGCTATGATCACATCGAAAAGTTCTCCTCTTATATTAGAGGAGAAAAGCACATCAGCAGGGTAGGGACCTTTGATATCTATTCCTTCTCTCTGGCACTCTTCAACGGCGGGACCGATCTCCTCCACCTCCTCCCTGCCGAACATGCCATTTTCACCAGCATGGGGATTAAGAGCTGCAATGGCTATCCTGGGTTGGGAGAAACCAAAGCGCTTCATCTCCCGGTTGGTCAACCTTACCAGGGGGACAATCTTCTTTCTTTTTACCTGGCGATCTACTTCTGATAGGCTTAAATGGGTAGTAAGAAAAGTAACCCTGAGGCTTTCGGCTACAAACATCATGGCATAAGAGTTGCTCCCTGTAAGGGCTGCTAAATACTCCGTATGCCCTGAGTAATCGTACCCTCCCAGCTTAAAAGCCTTTTTATTGATGGGTCCCGTTACCAGGGCATCGATTTCCCCCCTTAGCGCCAGAGATACAGCCACCTCCACATATTCTCCTGCTGCCCTCCCATATTCCTTCCTGACCGAGCCCATCTCTATCTTGGGAGGTAGGTTAGCTAAATCTATCAATAGAGGAGAGGTCGGCTTCCGGTCGACCCTTTTTTTCTGATTGATGATACGGAAGGGAAAAGGAAGACGATAATCATCAGATAGGTGCCTCAGCAACCTGGCATCGCCTACTACAATAGGATGGCAGATCTCCTTCACCGACGGATGAGCTACGCACTTCAAGGTCACCTCACTGCCTATTCCGGCCGGATCACCTATAGTGATACCTATCAATGGCTTATCGGTCAAATCAAAACTCTCCCTCTTTTTGGCATTTTAATCTACTGACAATGGGATAGCAAATGAATTTTTTGTCCTTAGGCCAAAAAACTGGGTGGGTTTCGATCAATACCCCATTAATTCCTAAAGGGGAGTAAGAGCTTCTACGACTCTGATTCAACCTCCTCTTTAGCATCCTCTTCTTTATACATATATTTGATGCTATGCTTCGGAATTAGCAGATTCGGGGCATTTTGCCGGTTTATCTTGATACAGTTCCTGTCATACCATTCTATTACCCCAAAGATCTCTTCACCGTCATTTAGCACCAACACCATGGGGGTCTTGTTATTCATCTGCTTCATATAGTAGAAGCTCTCAGCATTTGTCTGGTCAATTGAATCGTGCTTCCTGCGAGCATCTTGATGAGCCATCCGGCCCTTAAATTCAGATAAATTTGGTCTAATAAGCTTCCGATTAGCCATAGGATGCTTCCCTCCCTTTCAAGCTCCCTTCTCTATTTTCGCAAGGGAGAATCTTCTTTACATTCTCTTACTAATAAGCAAATTGTCAAGCAATTCCCTTTTTTGGGGCACTTCTACCCTTTCGCTCTAAAACGGCTTTTTCGCGAAGGATAAAGCCTAATCCTCCCTTCTTTCGGGAGGTTATTTCTCCTGAGGGGTTAGC
>JAOUOQ010000060.1 GCA_029880275.1 Candidatus Aminicenantota bacterium
GATGCTGCCCGCACCGCGCTGAGGCTGGGAGCGGAGGAGGTGAAGATAGTCTATCGTCGCAGCCGCCAGGAGATGCCTGCCAGCGATGAGGAGATAAAGGAATCCGAGGAGGAAGGGGTGGAGTTCCACTATCTGCTGGCTCCCACCGCCTTTCTGGGCCAGGGGGGAAAGCTCAGTGGGTTGAGGCTCATCAAGATGAAGCTGGGGGAGATGGATGCCACCGGCAGAAGGCGCCCCATCCCCATGGAGGGTACCGAGCACGAGATGCCCTTTGATACCGTGATTTTAGCCATCGGTCAGGCACCAGAGCTCACCTTCAAGGATGCCCGCAGCAAATTTGACCTCACCCGCTGGAACACTTTGGTGGTGGATGATAAGACTCTGGCTACCAACATTCCCGGCATCTTTGCCGGAGGAGATGTGGTCAGCGGTCCGGCTTCGGTGATTGAAGCCATAGCTGCCGGAAAGAAGGCGGCGGTCTCCATTCACCGCTATCTGTGCGGAGAGCTTGAAGAGTACCGCTCCGAGCTGGAGAAGGAGGAGGAAGAGCGCAGAGCGAAGGAGGAGGTGCCCGAGCCCGATTGGGCGGAGGTCTATAAGGAGCGGGCACGCCAGAAGCGGGTCAAGGTTCCCGAGCTTCCCTGTGATGACAGGGTTAAGAACTTCGAGGAGGTCAGCCTGGGCTACGGGGATAAGGAGGCTCAGGATGAAGCCAGCCGCTGCCTGGCCTGCGGTACTTGTGTGGAGTGTATGGAATGCGTCAAAGTGTGCGAAGCCCATGCCGTAGACCATAAAATGAAGGATGAGGTTGGGGAGCTCAATGTGGGAGCTGTAGTAGTAGCTACCGGCTTTAGTCAGCTTCAGCCCACTGCTTTAAAAAATTACGGCTATGCTCAATATACAAATGTGCTCACCGGACTGGAATTTGAGCGTTTACTCAGCGCTACCGGTCCCACCGGAGGACATATTCTTCGTCCCTCAGATTCTAAAGCACCACAAAAAATCGTTTTTATACAATGTGTCGGTTCTCGCATGGCCAAAGAAAATGGCTATCCCTATTGCTCGGTATACTGCTGCACCAATTCTATAAAATGCGCCCTGCTGGCTAAAACCCACGACCCGGATATAAAGGAAATCTCCATATTATATATGGACCTTCGCACCTATGGAAAAGGCTTTCAGGAGCTGGTGCTGCGAGCAAACGATACGAAGGGACTTAAGTTCTTAAGAGGCAGACCTGCCCGGGTGATGGAAGACCCTCAGACCAAAAGCCTGACCGTAATGGTGGAGAACAGCGAAACTAATAGGATAGAGCCTTTGGAGGCCGATATAGTGGTCCTCTCTACTGCCGCTATCCCTTCAAAAGGTGCGGAGGAGCTGGCTCGGATTTTGGGCATTGAGGTTGATAGCTATGGCTTCTTCAAAGAGAAAGATTTCCACCACCCCATAGAGGCAACACGCCCGGGGGTATATATAGCCGGCTCTTGCAGTAACCCTCGCGATATTACCGACTCGGTAGCCTGGGGAACGGCGACGGCTGTAAAGGCTCTAACTCATATGAAGGGAGCCCGGGTTGCTAAAAAAGAGATAGAGGTGGAGCCGATAGACACATCTGGCGAACCACGCATAGGTGTTTTTGTATGCCATTGTGGCATAAATATTGCCGGAGTGGTAGATGTAGAGGAGGTCAATCAGTACGCACAAACCCTCCCTGGGGTGGTTTACTCTGCCCGTATGCTATTTGCTTGCGCTGATGACAGCCAGAGGGAGATCCAGGACAAGATAAAAGAATATAAGCTCAACCGGATTGTAGTCGCCTCCTGTACTCCCAGAACTCATGAACCCATCTTCAGGGAGACATGTGCGCTGGCTGGGCTGAACCCTTACCTTTTTGAAATGGCCAACATCAGAGACCAGTGCTCATGGGTGCATACCTATAATCCCAAAGAAGCAACCGAAAAAGCGAAGGACCTGGTCAGGATGGCGGTGGCTCGCTGCCATCTGTTGCAGCCTTTAGAATCGAGGCAGATGCCCATGAACCCCGATGTATTAATAGTAGGGGGGGGAATTACGGGCATGCAGGCTTCTCTCGACCTGGCACGGCTGGGGCATAAGGTAACCCTGGTGGAGAAGGAAGAGAAGCTTGGGGGAAGAGTTAAAGAATTGGCCACCTTCTATGAAGAAGATTATGATGGGGAGCAGCTCATCAGTGAGAAGGTAAAGCTGCTGGAAAAGGCTGGAGTGAACATCTTGACCTCCACCATGGTAAAGGAGGTCAACGGCTTTGTAGGGAATTTCGAAGTTACCCTGCAATCTCTTCAGCAGCAAGATAAGACGACCACCCTGCCGGTGGGCTCCATTGCAGTAGCTATAGGCTCCGACCTCTTTGACCCCACCGGGAAATTCGGCTACGGCTCATTTTCTAATGTCTTGACTAATATGGAAATGGAGAGGCTCCTGAAGGAGGGCTCTTCCGAGCTGGCCCTCAATGATAAAGAAGCCAAGAATATCGTCTTTGTTCAATGTGTCGGCTCACGAAATAAAGAGGAGGGCAATCCCGATTGCTCCCGCCATTGCTGTTCGGTGGCCATCAAACAGGCGTTGAAGCTTAGAGAGAAAGGTGCCCGGGTGGTTATCCTCTATCGCGACATCATTGCATTCGGCAAAGGAATGGAAGAGCTATATCGGAAGGCGAGGGGTGAGGGTGTCGTCTTCCTGAGATACGATGAAGAGCATCCCCCGCAGGTTATAGGGAAGGGGAGGGCGACCAGCATCCGATGGATGTTCTCCCCGTTAAATCAGGAGATAGAGCTCCCGGTGGACTCGGTAGTGTTGTCGGTAGGGATGGTACCTCGAAAGGTAGATGCGGAGCAAATTCAAGAGCAGTTAAAGATTCCTCGCAGCCTGGACGGATTCTTTATGGAGAGACACTCCAAGCTGGGTCCGGTAGAGACCTCCACTGAGGGGATTTATATATGTGGCTGTGCTCAATCGCCAAAGGACATCACCGATTCCGTAGCTCAGGCTTCGGCGGCCGCAAGTAAGATAGCGGTGATGGCTTCCAAGGAATTTGTCGAGCTGGAGCCAACTACCTGTGTGGTGCGAGAGGACCTCTGCCGAGGCTGCGGCAACTGCCAGGAGGTGTGCCAGTTCCATGCCCCCGAGCTGGTGGAAACGCCTGAAGGTGACTATGTCTCCCGCATAAACGAAGCTTTATGCAAGGGGTGTGGTACCTGTGCCTCTCTCTGCCCCACCGGGGCAATAGTAGCTCGACACTTCACCGACCGGCAGATAGATAAAATGGTTGAAGCTATGCTGACTGGCTCTTTATAGCTTGGAGTGATACATGGCGAAGAAGAAAAAACAAGAGGAATTTGAACCTAAAATAGTAGTTTTTGCCTGTAATTGGTGCTCCTATGCAGGAGCAGATACGGCTGGGGTAAGCAAAATACAATACCCTCACAATGTCAGACTGATAAGGGTGATGTGCTCCGGGAGGGTCAACCCCGCCTTTGTTATCAAGGCTTTCGAACGGGGGGCAGATGGGGTTATGGTCTCCGGCTGTCATTTCGGAGATTGCCACTACATGTTTGGCAACTACCAGGCCAAAGAGCGGTTTGAAGTGTTAAAGAGTCTCATTCATCTTCTTGGTCTGGAAAAGGAGAGGTTGAGGTTGGAATGGGTCTCTGCTGCTGAGGGTGGAAGATTTGCTCAGGTGGTAAAGGAGTTTGTTGAGGATGTGAAGAAAGTGGGTAGGAGCCCCTTAGCCCTCACTAACATATAACAAAAAGGGTGAGTTCAGATGGTCGTGAAAGAAGAACTGCTCAAGAAAACACAGGCGTATTACTGCCTTGATTGTGGTAAATGCACCAGTGTTTGTCCTATATCCCGCTTCAATGGGGGGTTCTCTCCCCGAAGGATTCTCATAGGCAGCCTCACCGGAAGATACGAAGAGACTTTGAAGGATGAAAAACTTTACACCTGTCTGACCTGCGGCCTGTGCGGTACCAGGTGCCCATCGGATGTAAAGTTTGTAGAATTTATCAAAAGCTCCCGCTTTGAGGGGCAAAAGCTGGGGAATCTGGTTCCCTGCTCTCATGGCGGCGCCATCCAGTCTCTGATGCGGATAATGACTTCCCCCTCTTTGGAGCAAAGGCGGCTGGACTGGGTTCCTCGTGGGGCTCAGGTTGCAGAGAAAGGTGAGGTGGCATACTTTGTTGGCTGCCTCCCTTATTTCGATGCCTTTTTCACCGATTTAGAGGTGAATAGCCTCAAAATTGCCAAAGCGGCGATGAAGATTTTAAATCGGGCGGATGTGGAGCCTGTCTTGCTGAAGAACGAAAGATGCTGTGGACATGACCTCCTGTGGGCGGGAGACCTTGACAACTTTAAGAAGCTTGCTGAACATAATATCAATGCCATAGAGGAGAGCGGAGCCAAAACTGTTATCACCACCTGCGCCGAGTGTTACCGCACCTTCAAGATTGACTACCCCACTTATATAGGACCACTCTCCTTTAAGGTGCTTCATATTACGGAGTTTTTAATCGACAGCGTTTCTCAAGGAAAACTCAATTTTAAGAAAACGCGCAAGAAGGTCACCTTTCAAGACCCTTGCCGATTAGGAAGGCACTTGGGTATGTATGATCAGCCCAGAATGGTTCTCAGCAGTGTCCCAGGACTTTCTCTGGTGGAAATGGAGAGGAACCAGCAGAGCGCCATCTGTTGTGGAACCAGCGGCTGGATGAACTGCGACGCTATTTCCAAGCGTATACAATCTTACCGCTTGAAAAGCGCCCAGCAGACAGGTGCCGACTCTCTGGTTACTGGCTGCCCCAAGTGCTATATACATTTTAAATGCGCCATGAAAGACCCCAAAATGGGGAAAGAATTAGAAATAGAGATAAAAGATTTGACTTCAATTATGGCTGATGCCTTAGGGAGGTAGGATAATTGGCAATCGAAAGGTCTGAATCTGACGAGTTGAGGATTGGTGTTTTTGTCTGCTATTGTGGGCTTAACATCTCTGGGACTGTCGATTGCGAGGCGGTGGCTGAGTATGCTCAAGGGCTGAAGGATGTGGTAGCAGCCAGCACTAATCGCTATACCTGCTCGGAACCCGGACAGCAGGAGATCAAAAACGACATAAAGGAGCATAATCTCAACCGCGTGGTCGTCGCATCGTGTTCCCCCAGAATGCATGAGCCAACCTTCAGGGTTGCCTGTCAGGAAGCAGGGCTCAATCCCTATTTGCTGGAGATGGTGAACCTGCGAGAGCACTGCAGCTGGGTCCATATTCACGAGCCAGAGAAGGCGACCGAAAAAGCCAAAGATATGGTGAGAATGGGTGTGTCTCGCGCCCGCTTCCTCCAGCCTCAGATTGAGAAGGAGGTTCCGGTAGCAAGAAGCACCATGGTAATCGGGGGTGGAATTGCCGGCATACAGGCCTCTCTCGACCTCGCCAATGCCGGGTATCAGGTATATCTGATAGAGAAGAAGCCCAGCATTGGCGGTGTGATGGCTCAGATAGACAAGACATTCCCCACTATGGACTGTTCCATCTGAATATTGGGACCGAAGATGACGGATGTCGGTCGACATCCCCGGATCGAGCTTATGACCCTGAGCGAGGTGGCAGATGTCCAGGGGTATATAGGGAACTTCAGGGTCAAGGTTCTTCGCAAAGCCCGCTATGTGGACGAAAAAGAGTGTACCGCCTGCGGAGATTGCATTGATATTTGCCCGGTTATAAAACCCAACGAGTTCGACCTTGGTCTCTCCACCCGTAGGGCGATTTACCAACCCTTTCCCCAGGCTGTACCAGCGGCTTTTGCGCTGAATATGGAAGAATGCCTGGGCAATAACCCCATTGCCTGCGGCAAGTGTCTGGAGAAGTGCGAGAAGGAGTGTATCGATTACGATATGCAGGATGAGGAGGTGGAGATTAAGGTAGGGACTATTATTGTGGCTACCGGGATGGATGTCTACGACCCCACAGAACTCGATGAATTCGGCTACACACGCTTTGAGAATGTAATCACCAGCCTGGAATTCGAACGGCTGATAAACTCCGGTGGACCCACCGAAGGGCATCTCATCCGACCCACCGACTGGCAGCTGCCCAAAAGGGTCGCCTTCATACAGTGTATCGGCTCCCGTTCAGAAAAGAGGGGGAACCCTTATTGCAGCAATGTGTGCTGTATGAACACCATCAAGGATTCACTCCTCATAAAGGACCATTGGCCCGAGGTAGAGATAAAGGTCTTCTACATGGATATAAGGGCTTTCGGCAAGGGATTTGAAGACCTTTATAAACGCAGCAAAGCTAATGGAGTTATGTACATCAGGGGTATTCCCGGTGACATAAGAGAGGACCCAGAGACCAAGAACCTCATCCTTTTGGCTGAAGATAGTAATTCCGGCAAAGTGGTAGAGCATGAGGCGGACATGGTCATCCTCTCCATCGGGCTGATTCCCAGCGCCGAAAATAGCCTTATTCGACAGCTCCTGACTCTCTCCCGCACCTCGGATGGCTTCTTCATGGAAGCTCACCCCAAACTTCAACCCGTTGATGCTCCCACCAAAGGGGTCTTCTTTGCCGGCTGTGCCGAGTCTCCCAAGGATATCAAAGACAGCGTCACCCAGGCCTCGGCAGCAGCTTCCAGGGCAAACATACTGATGAGCGCCGGCAAGTTCACTGTGGAGGCGATTACCTCTCTGATAAACGAAGAGCTATGTAAGGCTTGCGGTGTCTGCGCCAGGGTATGCCCCTATCATGCTATTGAATTTGACAAGGAGAAGAAGCTCCCTGCGCGGGTTATCGAAGCCAGCTGTGCCGGTTGTGGAACCTGCGGGGCTGAATGTGCTTTTGATGCTGTTATTATGCGTCACTTCACCGACCAGCAAATTCTCGGCCAGGTGGAGGCCATCCTGGAGGAAAATCCTCAGGATAAGGTGGTGGTATTTGCCTGTAACTGGTGTTCCTATGCGGGAGCAGACTTTGCAGGGATTTCACGCCTCCAGTACCCTTCCAGCATTAGAATCATCAGGACCATGTGCAGCGGGCGGGTAGATGAGAACTTTGTCCTTCATGCCTTTAAGCTGGGTGCTCCAGTTGTTCTGGTATCCGGTTGCCATTTCGCCGACTGCCATTATATAAATGCCAATCGCTGGACCCAGAAACGGGTGGAGAAGTTGTGGGACAAGCTGGAAAAGAAGGGCATTCGTCCAGAACGCTTACAGCTGGAGTGGATTAGTGCAGCTGAGGGTTTAAAATTCGCCAAGGTAATGAAAGAGATGGAGGAGCTCAGACAAGGTGTCACACTGGAAGAGATAGAATACACGCGGAAGGAGCTCTGAGTTTTCAGATAGCAACAAAAACCGATAATAAGAATAACCTTTTGGATAGAGGAAAATGGCTGAAGAGGCCGATTTTAAGTGTCTCCGTTGTGGGCATCAGTTTAAAGCCCCATATTCCCCCAAGGATGAGCCTCAGGAGAGAGCCTGCCCCCAATGCGGGAGCAATAGCGTGCGGAGAATAAAAGAGAAGGCTAAAGGCAAGTAAAGCTCACAGGGAATCTGGCTCATAACTGCAAAGGGGAATTTTTATTTTTATAGGACAACCAGCTTATAAATAATATCCGCAATAAGACGTTCCTCCCGAGTATTTCTTTCCTTATTTCTCATCAAAACTATGTTCACCTGATAGGAAGCTTTCCTCGAGGGTAGAGTTCCCCCCACAGCACTCTCAAAGCTGCTCTTATAGAACTCGGGGTAGGGGAGAAGGCTGCCAGGGAACGGAGGAATCGGCTACTTTTCAGGTCTTCTGGTAGTCCCAGGGAGATATGAAAACAGCTGGGGAAATGCTCCTGAACCTTCTGCATAAAGCCCTCCTGCCGGGGATGCCAATGGGCGTTATAGGTGAATATAATGGCTATCTGGCGGGAAGGAAAGGCATCCTTTCTCAAGAAAGGGTTGTCCACAGGATAACTTTCTTCCACAAACTCAGGGCAAAATGGCTTCAGCGCTCCACCGATTATTGAGCTCCCTTTGGAGAAGCCGGTCAAAAGAGGCTTGACCTGCGGATAAAAAACGACCGGCTTTGTGCCAGCTTGTATGGTGTTTTCTCCACCGGGCGGCATTTCGACAATGGAGTCCTCAGCTATCTTGTGAGACAGAATATCTATCTCCTGAAATAGCTCGGTTAATTCCTCTTGCTGAAGGGTTGTAGGAATTAATCCAGGGGAGAGATTATTTTTGATGGCCAGGATTTTCTGAACTGAGCTTGACACAACCCGCGCAAATTGAGGATCCTGCTCCATCTCGGCGCAGAGGTGAGAGACAATCGGCATGACCTGCCTACCAGGGGAGGAGAACATCACCATATCATTGCCGCTTTTAACGGCCTGGACGGTTGATTCCTTCAGGCTGGTAAAGTTAGATATTGCCCCCATCTCCAGGTCGTCGGTGATGACCAGTCCTTTATAATCTAACGCCCTTTTAAGGAGGTCGCTGGCAATCTCAGTAGAGAGAGAAGCTGGCCTCCTCTTGACCGAGACGAGTGAAGGATAGACGGCATGCCCCACCATTATAAACGCGCTATAATGGCTTAGCTTACTGAACACGGAGATATCCTGTTCCCACAGCGTCTCTTTATTAGCCTCGATAACTGGAAGGTCGCTGTGCGGGTCGACCGATGCCCGCCCCAGGCCGGGAAAATGCTTGAGGGTGCCCAGAACACCTTCCTCTTTTAATCCCCGGAGGTAGGCTCTCGAGAGTTCGATTACCAGCTCGGGCTGGCTTCCGAATGCTCTTATTCCTATACCGTTGTTATCTCTGGATGCCAGCAAGTCGACCACAGGAGCCAAATTGAGATTTATACCCAACATCTTCAGCAAACGAGCGGTCAATGTTCCCTGCCGGTGAGAATACTCAGCATTGCCAGTGGCGCCCAGTGCCAGATTGGAAGGGAAAGAGGGAGTAAAAGGGGAAAGTCGGTCTACTATCCCACCCTCTTGGTCTATGGCTATGAATGGTGGTGGGGAGGCGGCTGTTTTTAACTCCTGGCAGAGAGTGAATAGCTGGTGGGGGGATTTAATGTTTCTTGGGAGGAGTAATATGCCTCCCGGTGAGAATTCGCTGAGCCACTTCCTCTCTTCTTCGGATAGCTGTGCCCCTTCAATTCCCACGAAGAAGAGT
>JAOUOQ010000325.1 GCA_029880275.1 Candidatus Aminicenantota bacterium
CTTTCCCACGAGTTTCTGCTGCAATACCCCATATAAAATGTGAACCTTTCGTCCAAGTGGTTCGTATAATAATTTGACTTTAAAATTTTTACTATGCTATAATCTCTAACTTTATGGAGGTTTGAAGAAAAATGACTGGCGAATGTACTAAACGACGAATTAGCAGAAAAACGAATTCCTTTATATTTATTTGTGCCATTTTATCGATAGCATTATCCGCAGTTGCCCAGGATAAGCCTCAGCCGCTGATACCATTTAAAACGGATACCCCTCCGGTAATTGATGGCATACTGGACGATCCGGTATGGCAGAAGGCTCCGCATATAACAGGCTTTAAGACCTATCACCCGGATTTTGGCAAAGAGATGGTGGATGCTACTGTAGTTTATTATGCTTATGACCGGGAGAATCTCTACTTCGCCTTCAGGTGTTTTGATAGTCAGCCCGACAAAATAAAAGCCTCGGTAACCAGCCGGGATAATATACGCCCTGATGACTGGATTTGTATCAATTTAGATTCTTTTAATGACCAGCAGTCTCTCTATGCCTTTTATATCAACCCATTGGGTATCCAGGAAGATTCCAGGTTTGCAGGGGGACTGGAAGATGCGAGTGTCGATATGGTATGGTACAGCGAGGGAAACATAGATGATAAAGGATATACACTTGAGCTGAAAATCCCTTTTAAGAGCATCCGCTTTTCTCACAAAGAGCCGGTAGAGATGGGCGTCATTTTTGAGCGAATGATAAGCCGCCGGTCAGAAGCGGGAACCTATCCTCCCCTGGATCCTGCGCAGGGAGCAAATTTCTTAACCCAGACCATGACGCTTATTTTCCATGATATAAAACACTACACACTTTTTGAGCTGCTTCCTGCTGTCACTTACAGCCGGAGAAGCTCAATGGAGCAAGGGGAGTTAGCATCCGAAGCAGATAGGGGCGACCTTAGTTTAACTGCTAAGTACGGGATAACATCAGATTTGATACTTGATGGAACCTTGAACCCAGATTTCAGCCAGGTGGAGGCGGATGCCGGACAGGTTGATTTCAATTTGCGATATGCTCTGTTTTTCCCGGAAAAAAGACCCTTTTTTCTTGAGGGATTGGAAAAGTTTAATTTTGGGGGATATGATTATGGGGACCCTCTCGGAGCAATAGTGCATACGCGAACCATTGTCGACCCTTTAGTGGGAATAAAATTGAATGGCAAGGTTGGGGACAAGAATACCATCGCCTCAATCTATGCCATGGATGAGCTGCTTGATACAGAAGAGGAAGATTTTGCTCATTTCTCCATTTTTCGCTATAAACGAGCGTTAAGTAAGGACGGCTTCATAGGTGGATTTTATACCGGACGGGAGCGCAAAAATGGTTTTAACAGGATATTAGGCGCTGATGGACAGATAAGGATAAACCCGCCAACCCTCTTTGGATTTCACTTTTTCCAGTCTCAAAGCAAGCAGGATGAAAATTCTCCCAGGGACGACGGGCACGCCTTAGGGCTCCATTATTTCTATAATACCAGAGACATGCTTCTCATGTTAGGGCTTCAGGATATTTCCGAAGACTTTCGCACAGAGACGGGATATCTCACCCGGACAGGTATTACCAGGTTCCGCTCAGGAATACTGAGGATGTTTTACCCGGATTCCAAGGTCATCCGAAGAGTTGACCCCATGGTGCATGCTTATCTGATTAGGGATAAATTCAGTGACCTTTATGAAGCAGATATTCCTGTTGACCTGAGGTTGATACTATCGAGAAGCTCAACAATTGTAGTTGGTTACCGCTATGCGAGCGAAGTTTTCTTGGGTGAAAAGTTTAGTATCAGCGGTGCAAGATTTAGAGCCAGCAGCCAATTCACCAAACAATTCTTTTTCAATCTGTCTTATATTTATTGGAAAAAAATTCGATATATTGTTGACCCATACCAGGGATATGGAAGCAATGCTTCGGCAACTGTAAGGTACTTGCCGTCGGAAAAGGTTCATTTAGATTTGAGTTTAGTCTATTCCGATTTTTACCGCCATTCCGATTCTGCCAAAGAATATGACTATACCATTATCAGGAGCAGAAATACCTATCAGATGAACAAATACCTGTTCTTCAGGGGAATTGTGGAATATAACTCCTTTCGCAAACAGCTAATGACCGATTTTCTCGCTTCTTTTACCTATATTCCAGGAACCGTGATCCATGTCGGTTATGGTTCTCTTTACGAAAAAATCCAATGGATGGACGGTGAATACCGAATGGCCGATAACCTCCTGGAAACGAAGAGGGGATTTTTCTTTAAGGCATCTTTCTTGTGGAGGTTGTGAGCCCCAGCGTAGTTAGACCAATGC
>JAOUOQ010000326.1 GCA_029880275.1 Candidatus Aminicenantota bacterium
ACCCGTTACATCTTTGCTGACATCGACCGGAGAACCTTTTCCACCGACATCAGATTAAACTGGACCTTCACCCCTAAGTTGAGCTTTCAGCTTTATACCCAGATTCTGCTGGGTGTCGGGGATTATGAGCGATTCAAAGAACTGGCCAGAGCCAGGAGCTACGACTTCAACATATTTGGCCAAGAGCAATCAACCATCAGCTACGCCGATGAAATGTATACCGTTGACCCCGATGCATGGGGACCGGCTCCGAGCTTCTCCTTCCATAATCCGGATTTCAATTTAAAATCGCTTCGCGGCACCGCGGTTCTGCGGTGGGAGTATCGACCTGGCTCTACTCTTTACCTGGTTTGGACCCAGAATCGAGCCGGCTATGCGAACCCAGGAGATTTCAATTTCAGCCGAGACATCGGCGATGTATTTTCTGCTCCGGGAGATAACATCTTCCTGATAAAAATCTCCTACCGCTGGTTTATGTGATTAATTGTAAAGATAAGAAATTAGTTTATCCGCCAAAACGCATTTTACACCAGTAAACTTCTAAAATACTGCATTCTGCAATAGTCTCTATATCCTTACTCTTGACCATAAGCCGGCTTTGTGCTATATATCAAGTCGAAACAAGAAAAAAAGCTTCACCATTGAGGTGAAAATTGCCTGAATTGCCCGAGGTAGAGACCATCCGCCGTCAGCTCGAGCGATTTCTCAAGGGAAGGAGAATAACAGAATTAGAGGTCTCTTCCCCCCGAATTCTTTACCACATCTCCCCTGCGGACTTCCAGAAGAGGCTAAGGGGTGCGGTATTTACCAGCTTCTCCCGGGAGGGTAAATTCCTCCTTTGCCACATGAACAGGGGAGAGCTGGCAATGCTCATTCACTTTCGGATGACCGGCAGTCTCCTCTATGGCACTCCTTCAGCCCTCATCAAAGCCCATACCCGTATAAGCTTTTGGCTGGATAATGATAAGCTTCTCTGTTATAATGATATTAGAAAGCTGGGGAAAATAGAGCTTATAAAAGGGGAGTTAGTGGACAATTTTCATGAGTTTAAAAGCCTTGGTCCCGACCCTCTCGCACCTGATTTTTCCCCTCAGCTCTTATA
This sequence comes from Candidatus Aminicenantota bacterium, assembly GCA_029880275.1. GTDB lineage: Bacteria > Acidobacteriota > B3-B38 > Guanabaribacteriales > B3-B38 > Guanabaribacterium. Next base: position 1,103 of record JAOUOQ010000326.1, read on the forward strand.
TAGCATACTACAAGGAAGCCGCCGCCAGATCAAGGAGCTTCTCTTAGCCCAGCATAAGATAGCAGGGCTGGGCAATATCTACGCCTCGGAGGCGCTTTTTGACTGCGGGATTCACCCGCAGAGAAAAGCTCACACCCTCTCACCAGAAGAAGTGGGAAGGCTTCATCGCTCTATATTGAAAATCTTACACTTAGCCATAGAAAGCAGGGGCTGTTCCATCGCTAACTATGTCGATCTGGCAGGGGAAAGTGGTGCTTTCCAGGAGCTTAGGAATGTCTATCAGCGTGAAGGGGAGCCCTGCTACCGCTGTGGAGAGCCAATCTGCCGAATAAAACAACAACAAAGGAGCACCTATCTTTGCCCTCACTGTCAGCAATAAACCTATGACCACAAAGGAGAGAGAAGAAAAGCTATCCTTATACATTCACATACCTTTCTGTCGGAAGAAATGCTGGTATTGCAACTTCTACTCTGTCCCTCTGAAGGAAGAGCTTCCGAGGGGCTACTTAGAGGCTCTCTGCCGGGAGATAGACTATTACTCCTGTAGCCAACTCACCAACGGCTCAGAGATAGAAACCATCTATCTGGGAGGCGGCACTCCCTCTCTTCTGTCACCTCAAGAGATGGACCAGATACTCAATAAATGCTCCTCCGCCTTCCATATCGCTTCGGAAGCCGAAATCACATTGGAGGCTAATCCGGAGTCCTCGAGTCGCCAGAAGCTCAAAGCTTACCAAAAAAGTGGATGCAACCGATTGAGTCTGGGTGTGCAATCCTTTAATGACCATGAGTTACAGTTATTAGGAAGACTTCATACCGCAGAGCAGGCGATACAATGTTACCGCTCAGCCCGGGAAGTCGGCTTCACCAATGTGAATATCGACCTCATGGGCGGCATCCCGCATCAAAGCAGGAAAAGCCTGCTAAAGAGCCTCCACACCCTGGCACAGTTATCCCCTGACCATATATCCTTTTATCTACTGGAGCTGAAAGACCCTTCCCCGTCAGCTCTCGCAGAGCACCTGCCAGATGAGAAAGCTATAGAAAGGCTCTACTGGGCTGCGGCAGATTTTTTGACCGACCTCGGCTATCAGCACTACGAGATATCCAATTTCGCCCGCCCTGGTAAGGCTGCTCGACATAATCTCCGCTACTGGCAGGATAAGCCCTACCTCGGTTTCGGTCCTTCTGCTCACTCATATACCATAAACAGCAGGTTCTGGAATGTATCCGAT
>JAOUOQ010000327.1 GCA_029880275.1 Candidatus Aminicenantota bacterium
CGGTGCATTGAGATGGGGAATCTCTTCCCCCTGTTCTCAGCGGTAAGGGAAGCGGTAAAAGAGGCTGCGGGCAACTCTCTGCTGATGGCCAGCCCGGTCAAGGGGAGGATGGACCGAGAAGGGACGCCCATCCCCCTGGGTCTGTTTAAGCGGTTATTTCTCTAACCGGAGCTCTGAGAAGGCACTCTGACCGCTGACCCCGTCCCGCTCCAGGGAAAGCGGATTTGTATCTCTTCGAGAACAGGTTGTCGGGCTGAAAAAGATTTAGGTTGACTGGAGCCTTCTTTTATAATAAAATAAAGCCAGTCCCGATGAAGGGGGGAAATTCGGGGCAACACATATAAATTTAGCTCTGGATATCAATATATTTTGCTACTGCTTGCTGTCCCCCCTCTTTCCCTGTTGCTTGATAGCGAACACCTTATTGCCCACTCTGGCATCCTGGAAGAGATAATTTGCTTCTTTTCAGGTGATGCTCTGAGGGTCAATGGTTTTCTAAGGAATATCTTGGTATGATATCTGTGAAGAATTAACCACCAACAGGAGGTGGTATGTATGACCGATTTTCATCAGACCGGTGTGATAAGCACCCTCCACTGGCTGGGGATGTCTAACCTGGAGAATTTGGAGGCGCAGCTTTCCTCTTTTGCCGACCGGCGACCAATAGCGGTCATCCTCCCTTCCCTCTATTCAGAGCTGAAGGGCACTGCTCTTCCCAATATAATCAAAGAGCTGAAGGAAGCCACCTATCTTAGAGAGATTGTGGTTGCTCTGGACAAAGCGAGCCAGGAGGAGTTTCGGCACGCTAAAAAGTTTTTCTCCGTTCTCCCCCAGGAGACCAGCATCATATGGGTTGATGGGAAGAAGATGCAGAGCCTGTTCAAGGTGCTGGCAAAAGAGGGATTGGAGGTCGGATTAGAGGGAAAAGGGAAATCGGTCTGGATGGCTTTCGGGTATGTTCTTGCCAGCAACAAAAGCCGAGCCATCACCCTGCACGACTGCGACATTCTCAGATACAATCGTGAGCTCCTGGCCAGGCTCTGCTATCCGGTAGCCAATCCGAATCAAGCACATGAGTTCGCCAAGGGCTACTACAGCCGCATCTCCAACAACAAGCTTTACGGGAGGGTAACCCGCCTGTTTGTGACCCCCCTCATCCGTTCCATTATCAAGATACTGGGGCATATCCCCCTGCTGGACTACATGGACAGCTTTCGCTACCCCCTGGCCGGTGAGTTCTCTATGACGGTCGATTTAGCCAGCAGCATCCGCATTCCGAGCGATTGGGGGCTGGAGGTGGGTGTGCTGGCGGAGATCTTCCGCAATACCTCGCTCAGCCGCATCTGTCAGGTGGACATCAGCTCCAGATACGACCACAAGCACCAGCCCCTCTCCCCTGATGAGCACAATAAGGGATTGCTCAAGATGAGCGTGGACATTGCCAAATCTATCTTTCGCACCTTAGCCCACGAGGGGATGGTGCTCTCTTCCGCTTTCTTCGCCTCGCTGCAGGGGACCTACCTGCGCACGGCTCAGGATGCCATCCGGGATTACCACGACGACGCCGCTATCAACGGGCTGCGCTTCGACCGGCACGAGGAGGCTATTGCGGTGGAAGCGTTCAAAAATGGGATAAAAATCGCCGCTGAGAGATACCTGGCAGACCCGCTGGGAGTTCCTCTGATTGATAACTGGAACCGGGTAACCTCCGCCATTCCCGATTTCCTCGATCGGCTCAGGGAGGCTGTGGAGCTCGATAAAAAAGAGAAGTAGGGGGCGCTGGCCTCTTTTTGAACTTTGGCTTGTAAGATAATGAGAAAGAGGCGGCGCTAAGTTCTATGATCCGGAAGGGGTTGGGATGATGGGTCTCCGCTTGCGAAAGAGCGGATAAGAGCTGCTCCCATTCAAGGCTTAAAGGAAAGATGATTTTCCACGGTTCATTCTGCCGCAGTCCCCTCTGTGAGGCTAACTTAATTTGATTTCTCCCAGGGCTCTCTATCACCTGCTATCACTTTAAATAGGGGATGGGGTTCAATCTCTTTAATTTTCAGAAGCTGTTCGTATTTTTCTGGTGCTCTTGTGGTGAGCTTGCTCATCAGGTGCTGAAATTCAAATAAAAGCTGTCCACGATAAACTTTTATGGAAACAATTTCTTTATTAATCTGGGATATTTTCTCTTTGCTAAAGCTATAGCCTCTTCTCTTACCTTCTCTATACACATGATATAAGTAAAATCCAATGGCTGAGATGGGCGTTGGATGCTTTTTAAATCTCTCTAACTGCGGGTGGGTTTTATATCCTCTGGTTCCGCCAAAGAGCACTTTTTGTGC
>JAOUOQ010000328.1 GCA_029880275.1 Candidatus Aminicenantota bacterium
GGTATTAAGTAGTAAATGCCTGTTAATTTATTCCCATTTAAGCTCATTTTCATTTTAGCCCATGGTGGGAATTATTCAAGCAAAAATTTGCTTTTTCTCATAAAAACCTCTTTAGGTGAGTAGCCAGAAAACCGAGGCAAATTAGTAATAAGCTCTATAGTCTTTCAAAAGATAGAGCAATTCCCCTTGCGGAAGGCAGGTTCAAGCTCTTTAATAGTATATTACCAATCGAAAAAATCAGATAAATACTCAGTGCACTCTATGGTCAGGCAAAGAATTAAAAAGAGGATAATTGAAAAAAGCAGCGAGGTATTCACTCATACTTTTAAAAATTTTAACATTAACCCTTGACGGAGCTCTTATCCACCTTTTTGTTGATATTAACGGAAGTTATGTGATATATTTTGTGTATACAGAATGGAGATATGAAGAAAGATGTTGATTCAAGAGCGCTAAAAGGACTTTTCCTATGCGCTCTGCCAGATAATCTTTATTCTTTACCAATGGATGTGCTAGCAAAGAAGATATTGACTGTGGTTGATTCATCTCACAGATACAAAGTATCGTAGGGCCAATCTCCTCACCGTGGTGGGAGAGGTTTTTAACCAATTTTAAAAAAGGAGGTAGGCATCATGACAAAGCAGCACTTTTTCACAGTTTCGGTTTTTCTGGTCTTTAGTCTTGCCCTCTCCGGGGTACTTTGTGGCCAGCGGGTGATTGACCTGGATAAGGTATGGGGGGATATGCGGGTGCTGGGAAAGGCTGCTGATGATAGGTCTGGCAATGCGGTTGCCTATGGGGACATCAACGGTGATGGCTTTATGGACATCATCATCGGTGCCCCAGGAGCTTACCCCGGTGACCCTCCACGCTCATATGCTGGGGAGACCTATGTCATCTTCGGCTGCAGCTCACCGCCATCAACTATTGATTTAAGCACTCAATCAGCCGACATCACCGTCTGCGGGGCTGCTAAAGATGAGTCTGGTTATGCGGTGTCCAGCGGGGATATCAACGCTGATGGATATGATGACATCATCATTGGTGCCCATAACGCTGACCCCGGTGATCCTGTCCGCTCTAATGCCGGGGAGACCTATGTCATCTTAGGCGACAGTTTCTCATCACCGCCTTACACCATAGATTTGAGCACCACTCCAGCCGACATCACCGTCTTAGGGGCTGCTGCTGACGATTGGTCTGGCTATTCGGCGGCCAGCGGGGATATAAACGGTGATGGATATGACGACCTGATCATCGGCGCCCCTTGGGCTGACCCTGGTACCACTCCGCGCAACAAGGCCGGGGAGACCTATGTCATCTTCGGCTCCAGCTCACCAGACTCTGAGATTGACTTGAGCACAGAATCATCCAACATCACCGTCTGCGGGGCTGCTGATTATAATTATTCTGGCCATGCGGTGGCCAGCGGGGATGTAAATGGTGATGGGTATGCTGATGTAATCATCGGTGCCTATTGCGCTAGCCCCGGTGGTCGTGCCGAAGCCGGGGAGACTTATGTCATCTTCGGCTCCAGCCCATCTTCTCCCGTAACTATTGACCTGAGCACCACACCAGCCGACATCACCGTCTGCGGGGCTAATACTTTGGATTGGTCTGGCTTAGCGGTGGCCAGCGGGGATGTAAACGGTGACGGGTATGATGATGTAATCATCGGTGCCGCATATGCTACTCCTGGCGGGCGCAACGGTGCCGGGGAGACCTATGTCATCTTTGGATTCAGCACACCATGGCCTGCAAAATATACTATTGACTTGAGCGTTCTACCAGCTGATATCACCGTCTGCGGGGATGATGCTGGTGATGAGAGCGGCTATGTGGTGGCTAGCGGGGATGTTAATGGTGATGGATATGATGATATCATCATCGGTGCTTTAGCAGCTGACCCCGGTGGACGCTCAAAAGCCGGGGAGACCTATGTCATCTTCGGCTTCAGCCCATCTTCTCCGGTAGCTATTGACCTGAGCGTCTCATCAGCCAACATCACCGTCTGCGGGGATGCTTCTGATGATTTGTCTGGCTGGGCGGTGGCCAGCGGGGATGTGAACAATGACGGATTTGACGACATCATCATCGGCGCCATATGGGCTGACCCCGGTGGGCGCGATAGAGCTGGGGAGACCTATCTCATTGCAGGTGGTGGTGCCTTTATCACCGCTCACGGGCTGGGTGGCAAAAGCTGGATAAAGGAGTTCAGCCTCCTGGCGAGAGACTGGGGCAGCTTCAAAGCCTTCGGAACGGTGAACAGCCAGGGTGAGGTCCATCTGTCGGTTGGCGATATGGATGCCGATAGCCTG
>JAOUOQ010000329.1 GCA_029880275.1 Candidatus Aminicenantota bacterium
GGCAGGGGTTATCCTTGGCATTGTGGGTGGGAGTACCTGGGGAGGGGGCTGCGCCTCCGGAAAGAGTTTTGACTTAATCATCAGGAACGGGATGGTAGTCGATGGTATGGCGGATAAAAGCTACCAGGCCGATGTGGGAATAATCGGGGAGCGTATTGAGGCGGTGGGCAATTTGCGAAAGGCTCAGGCTGCTACCGTCTTCGATGCCACGGGTCGAACAATATCGCCGGGATTCATTGATATTCATTCCCACACCGGTCCGGAGCTTCTGATTAACCCCAGGGCGGAGAGCAAGGTCAGGCAGGGGGTTACCACCGAGCTCGGCGGCAACTGTGGTGGCTCGTCCTTCCCCTTGAAGAGAGAGCTGCAGGACGAGGAGAGAAAGTGGGCAGAGAAGGTTGGTCTGGAGATAGATTGGGTCGATCTGGAGGGATTTTACACCCGGTTAGCGAAGAATGGCATCGCAGTGAACTTTGCCACCCTGGTAGGGCAGGGGACTATCCGCAGCCGTGTTATGGAGCAGGAAAGGAGAGAGCCCACCCCTGAGGAGATAGAGCAGATGAAGGCACTGGTAGCTGAGGCGATGGAGCAGGGAGCGTTTGGGCTATCTACCGGTTTGGAGTATACCCCCAGTGGCTTCGCTGCCACTCCCGAGGTGATAGAACTCTGCCGGGTAGCGGCTGAGTATGGCGGCTTCTATGCCACCCACATCCGCAGCGAAGCTGATCAGCTTTTAGAAGCGTTGGGCGAAGCTATTTTCATCGCCGAGAGCGCGAAAATCTCTCTGCAAATATCCCATCTTAAGGCAGCGGGCAGGGTTAATTGGTGGAAGACGCCCATGGTGATTGACCTCATAGAGAGAGCCCAGCAGAGAGGGCTTTCAGTGCACGCCGACCGCTATCCTTACACCGCTTACAGCACCGGTATAACCATCTTTTTCCCCCAATGGGCGCTGGAAGGGGGGACGAGGCGGTTCTTAGAGAGAATAAAAGACAGGGAGCTCCGGCAAAAGATGAGAGCAGAAACCATAGAGCGTGTGATAGGGAACAACTCCTGGGAGAGTATCCTCATCGTTGGGGTAAATACCGAGAAGAACCGCCCGCTGGAGGGTAAGTATATAAGCGATGCCGCAGCTGAGAGCAATAAAGATCCTTATGAGTTCATCTGCGATTTGCTCATCGAAGAGGATGGGAATGTATCCATCGTCGGCTTCGGGATGAGCGAGGAGGGCACCGAGTTAATCCTCAAACATCCACTGGTGATGCTCGGTTCCGATGGGTCAGCCCTTGCCCCCTATGGGCCTCTGAGTGAGGGCATCCCCCATCCGAGAAACTATGGTGCATTTCCTCGCTTCCTCGGACTATATGCGCGAGAAAAGAAGCTCCTCACCCTCCCCGAGGCAATAAAAAAGATAACCTCTATGCCGGCAGCCAAGATGGGGCTCAAAGACCGGGGCTCTATTAAGCAGGGGAATTTTGCCGATATAGTGATATTTGACCATCAGACCATTTCCGACCAGGCTACCTATACCGACTCGAAACAGTATCCCGCCGGCATTGATTATGTCATAGTTAACGGCAAGATAGTGGTCGACCACGGCGAGCACACCGGGGTATTGCCCGGTAAAACACTGAAAGGTCCGGGCACCAAGTAGTCAGCGCCGGCTCGATTTTATCCGACGAGCAGCAGACGAGGGGAGAATGATGAAGCTCATGCACCGCCGGTGCGGGATGGGGAACTTCCGGTCTGAGAATAGCGTTTTAACATAGATGGGGAGCGAATCGAGAGGCTGTGTCGGGAGATAGTTTCCTCCGGTTACCAGGGGTGTGACTTCGTCATGGGAAGAGCAGAGAGGAGATTTACAGGGCGAATATCACCCATGTATATTTGAGAAGCTTTCTTCACCTGAAAAGCTTCTTTCCCTGAAGAAAGGAGGGGCGAAATGTCTGAGAGAGAAGAGCAGCAAGTTGATAAAAAGTGTGCCGGGGACTCCTTGTCCGCTGTCTTCTCCGGTCTGATAGTAATACTGGTGGGGGTATTGTTCTTATTGGTCACTCAGGATTACCTCCGCTGGGGGGATTGGTGGGCCTATCTGCTGGCTGGCATTGGGGTTATTTTCGTGATAGAGGTTATAGTCCGCCAGACACTTCCCCAATACCGGTGTCCGATTGCGGGGAGACTAATAGCAGGGTTAGTGCTCATTGCTATAGGCGCAGGGCACATCTACGGATTGAGATACTGGTGGCCGCTGGTTATTATCGTGGTGGGATTTTTCATCATGTTTATAGGCTTTAAGAGGCTGCGCGGAACCTGAA
>JAOUOQ010000330.1 GCA_029880275.1 Candidatus Aminicenantota bacterium
TCGAACCGTGCTTCCTTTAAGGGCAGCGCGGAGATGGTTCGAGGCAGGAGGAGATTTCTCCTGTAATTCTTCATAGTGATGATTAATTCATCCCCTCTGACCCACAGGTCAAGGTCTTTCTTATCGCTGTGAGGAAGGGGAATGGTAAGGAGATAATCGTTGTTTACTTTTTGCACCGTCATAGATCTCTTTTTAAAGAATATAGTAGAGGGGTCTTTGTCCTCGAATATCTCATCTGCCATTTGCTGCAGCATCTCCCTCCCTACCATCTCCCGGTGGAATAGATGAACTTTGAAAATGGGGAGGGGATTGAAGGACTCTTCGGCTAATCTCATGTACTGGGTTTCAATATCCTTCCACTGAGAAAAGAAGCTGTTATCCACCGCGTCAGGTATCAGCCGGTTGGCAATGGCGGCATCGACGGGAAAATTGAACAGGTTCAGGTAGGTGAGAATCCTCTGGGATTCTTTGATAACCATCTTTTCAGGATTAAACACGATGCGCACCGAGGAATACTCGGGGTTGGTCAATATTTCCTTCATCCCGTCTATCTTCTGGTACAGCTCCTCCAGGGAGAAATAGACCTCGTCGCTGGGCAGAGGGACTTTGGCAATCCGCTCGGCAATCGGTCGTATGGCCTTGACAATCTTCCGCTGGAGGTGGAAGAACCTTTCCATATACCATTCGATGATGTCGGGGAAGCTGAGCATCCTTGCCGTGCTGCCGGTGGGAGCACAGTCAATGATGGCCACATCAAATCGACCCTGCTCCTCATACTCCTTGAGCTTGAGGATGCTGAACAACTCCTCCATTCCGGGAAAGATGGCGAACTCCTCGGCTATGAAATCGTCAAACCCCCGACGATGCAGGAACTCGGTGATAAACGATTGAATCTTTCCCCAGTTGACCTTGAGCTCGTAGTTCACATTGATCTCCTCGGCGTAAAGGTTGTCGGCAACCTTTGCCACCCCGTTTCCAATCTCCATCTCCAGGGAATCGCCCAAGGAATGAGCGGAGTCGGTGCTCAAAACCAGGGTCTGGTGACCAAGCTGGGCGCATTTGATAGCCGTGGCAGCCGAAATACTGGTCTTGCCCACCCCGCCCTTACCTGTGTAAAGAATAATCCTCATCAGAATCCTCTCTCTTGGTCAAGTCCTTCTGAAAACAATGGTTTATATCTTTCCCTTCTCATTTGTATATTATGAAAAAAACCTGAAGGTGTCAAGCAGAATGGTGCCTATCTCTGTGGCTTATCAGTGGCTTGGAGTCCTCCGATTAACTCTTTCCTGAGGCGGCACACATGAAAATTGCCGCGGGGAGTATGCCGGGGTGGCAACTTGCAATAAGGAGAAAAATCGGGTAAAATATGGTGCTTTTCAGAAAGCGATGGAATTGGTAAATAGAGCCAGCGTTTTCTCCCTAAGGAGCTAACATGCACGAGATGTCCATTACCACCAATCTGGTAGAGCTGCTCAACGAGCACCTCCAGGGCTGCCCCGGAGCGAGGGTTACCAGGGTGAATTTGAAAGTGGGAAAGTTGACAGCGGTAGAGCCCGATGCCCTGAGCTTCTGCTTTCAGGTGTTAACAGAGGGCACTCCTATTGAAGGTGCCGAACTGAAGATTGAACTGGTACCGGTCCGTGCCCGCTGCCTGCAGTGTCAGAGCTGCTTCGAAGTTAAAGAGTTCTATTTTCAATGTCCCCGGTGTTCGGGGAAAGAACTGGAAACCATTGCCGGCGATGAGCTTGACCTGGTTTCTCTGGAGATAGAAGAGGATGAAAAAGATAAAGGTTGAAAAAAAGCTCCTCTCCACCAATCAGCAGATTGCCGAGGAGAACCGTCGTCTTTTCAAGGAGAAAGGGGTCGCGGTATTCAATCTGCTCAGCTCTCCCGGTTCGGGGAAGACCAGCCTCATCGAGCGAACCGTCTCTCATTTGCAAGGGAGACTGCAGACAGCTGTTATCACAGGAGACTTGCAGACCGACCGCGATGCCCAGCGAATAGCGCGGCACCGGGTGTCAGTAAAACAGATCACCACCGGCGGCGCCTGCCACCTGGATGCCAGCATGGTGAAGAAGGCTCTGCCCTTCTTCCCCATTGACGAGCTTGACCTCCTGCTCATAGAGAATGTAGGAAACCTTGTCTGCCCCGCCGCTTACGACCTGGGGGAAGATGCCAAGGTAACCATAATGAGTGTCCCCGAAGGTGACGATAAGCCGCTTAAATATCCGGTGATGTTCCGCATCTCCGAGGTTTTGATAATTAACAAAGTTGACCTGCTTTCCTACACCAATTTTGATATGGAACGAGCGG
>JAOUOQ010000331.1 GCA_029880275.1 Candidatus Aminicenantota bacterium
CGTCCTAGACCTGTGGGTAACCTCCCTGGCATCCCCCGAACAGCCACGCCAGCTGACCAACGCCATGCCCCCATCAATCAGTAAAGAGGCATTGACTCCGCCCGAGTTCTTGTATTATGAAAGCGTGGACGGTTTACAGATACCCGCTTTTCTGTTCAAGCCCAAAGGCTTCGACGAGAGAAAGAAATATCCTGCCATCATCTGGGTTCACGGCGATGGCATTTTGCAGAATCGCTATGGCTGGCATCCTTCCAAGGACTACGGCGTGTACTACGCCTTCCACCAGTATCTTCTTCACAAGGGATATGTAGTTCTGATGCCAGATTATCGGGGAAGCATAGGCTATGGGCGGGAATTTATGCTCGCCTCCTATCTGGATGTAGGAGGAAAGGACAGCGACGATGCCACAATGGGGGCCAAGTATCTCATGTCATTGGATTTTGTAGACCCCGATCGGATAGGAATCTGGGGGCTGAGCTACGGCGGCTACTTCACCCTGCTCTCTATTATCAGACAGCCCGATTGGTTCCGGGCAGCAGTAGATGTAGCCGGGACAACCGATTATGTTGATTGGTACAAAGACCCCGGCGGCTGGTGGGTCCAGGGGAGAATGGGCTCCCCGGAGGAGAATCCTGAGCTTTATTATAAGAATGCTCCTATCCACTTCGTGGAAAAGATTAATACGCCCATGTTGATCCTCCATGGAACAGCTGATTTCAATGTTCCCTTCTACGGGTCGGTAAGGTTGATTGATGAACTGGTAAAACACGGGAAGAACTTTGAATTGATGATTTACCCCGGTGAGGACCACTACTTCATCTGGAGGCACACCTGGGAGGATGCCCTATCCAGAGTTGAAAAGTTCTTTGATAAGCATCTTAAAGAATAGCTTATGGTAACGCATAAGCTGCAGAGCGACTTACTGGAATAAGAAGTGGATAAATAACGGATGTAGCCCGGAGACCCTATCAAAGTGACTGTGAGGAAGAAGCTTTCTTATCTGAATATGCTTACTGGCGACATTACAGCGATTCCCAATTAATCAAAGGAGGTTCCATGATGAGAAGTTCGCGAAACATTGTTCTACTATTTATTATTGCGCTCTTTTTCACCATCGGCATGGCGAGCAACCAGGAGGAAGTGTCCAAGGCGCTGGTCATTACCAATGCCAGGCTTATCGACGGCACCGGTGCTCCACCTCTGGAGAATGCGGTAATTGTCATCGCCAACGGAAAATTCACAGCCATCGGCCCTCAGGGAAAAATTGATATACCCAGAGGAGCCGAGGTAATCGATGTCAAGGGTAAGACAGTGGTTCCCGGTCTTATCGATGCCCATGTGCATAGCACCTATGCCTCTGAAGAGGTTATCAGCTCTAAAGCTTCTTCAAGAGAGGAAATAAAGCAAAAGCAGCTCATGGTGATCAACGACGCCATATCTGCCTTTCGCCAGGTTCATTTTCTCCACCGTCACCTCATGGGTGGAATTACCACTATACGGGATGTTGCCGCTCGGCGCAATGTGAGCATAATGGCCAAGAAAGCCTTCCGTGAGGGGTTCTTCGTCGGCTCCCGACCCATCGTGGTAGGGCAGGGAATCACTTGCACCGGAGGTCATGGGGCCAGTTCAGAGGAATCAGCAGTGGAAGCCGATGGTCCGGCAGGGTTCCGCAAAGCAGTGAGGGAGCAGCTCAAGGCGGGCGCCGACCTCATAAAGGTGTTGCCTCCTTATTCACAGGAAGAGATTAAGGCAGCTGTGGAAGAGACCCATGCCCACGAGATGTTCATCACCGTCCACTCCGGTGCTTTCAAAAAGCAGTACGACTTCGTCCGCTGGGCAGTGGAGGCTGGAGCTGACTGCATCGAGCACGCCTACGCTATTCCTGATGATGTGATTCAGATGATGGCGGACAAGAAGATATACTGTGTTCCCACCCTTACCATACTGCTCAAGTTGGGAGATGAATACAGTCAGAAGCCCGGCTGGGAATGGAAGGTGAAGAAGTATCGCCAGTCGGTGGAGATTTTCCAGAAGATGAAGAGCGCCGGAATAAAGATGGGAACAGGAACTGATGCCATCCTCCAGTACATGGCTGAATATCCGGGGATGTATTTTGATGAAGTAGAAAATTTTGTAAAATTCGGCTATACCCCTATGGAAGCTATCGTAGCCGCCACCAAGGTCAGTGCCGAAATCTGCGATGCCTCGGACAGACTGGGAACCATTGAGAAGGGCAAGCTGGCAGACCTTTTAGTAATCGATGGCGACCCTCTTAGCGACATAAAGACCCTCCGCAATGTCC
>JAOUOQ010000332.1 GCA_029880275.1 Candidatus Aminicenantota bacterium
GGAAAGAAGGAGAGCATCAAACATTTTAAACAGGCTTGTTATGACGATGAGCAGAGCGATACCGAGGATGTTCCGAGCTACCACCCAACTCGCTGCTATAAAAAAGAGAGCGGCCCCTGTCATTATTGAGCCAGAAATAAAAGAGGCGCAGCTTCGAAGTCCCATGCCCAGCCCGGCTTCGGAGAAGCCCCATACAGCTCCAAGCATAACGATAATGCTGAGATAAGATTTGGGAATGCTTCTGTTCATGCGTTCCTCCTTGTCTATTTGTATTTATCTTTTTAATGCTTTTATTGCATTATATTTTTTTTATTATCCGTTGGCAACCTTTTTTAGATTTCTTTCTCCAACTTAGAAATTTCGTTCAAGCGTAAAAAACAAATTATGAGCCATAGATAAATGTAGAAGGACTCTTATTTTGTCGTCTTTCTACAAAGAGATGGCTTCAGGCGCTATTTCTTACTTGACGGGCTGTGATTTGAGGTCTCGATAGATGAGGAAAATGGCTAAAGAGTTATAAGGTTTAGCCTTGCTTCATCGCCTCTTTGATCCGCTCTGGGGTCATGGGGAGTTGGAACAACCTGGCACCAGTTGCGTCGTACACTGCATTGGCAATCACACCACCCATGCAGATAATTGCTGGCTCACCACCTCCTTGTGCAGGGGAATCTTCTGCCTTAATCAACACGGTTTCGATTTTTGGCACCCAGGAGAAGCGAGTTATTTCATATGTGTCAAAATTGTAGTTAAGAATTTCTCCGCCTTTGAAATGGATTTCCTCAGTCAGAGCATAGCCCAGTCCCATGGTAATGCAACCTTCTATCTGCAACTTAGCTCCTTCAGGGTTAATCACCAAACCCATATCTTGAGCACATACTACGCGCTTAACCTGAACACTTCCTTTTTCTTTGTCTACCTCAACTTCGGCTATATGAGCTACATAGGTGCCCGAATCAATACCACAGGCAACGCCATAACCTCGACCGCTGGGTGCCTTTGCAGGAGTCCAGCCGAATTTCTCTGCTGCAGCCTCCAGAACTCTCCGCATTCTTTTGTCACTCAAATTTTTCAGGCGGAATTCCACCGCATCTATACCGGCCTTCGAGGCCATAATATCAATATGCGATTCTCTGGCAAAGGTATTGGTGTTGTTAGAAGGAGCTCGCCAGGGTCCTGTGCTAAAGGGATGAGAACCAGGGGGGCCTTGCCAGCCGCTTCCATGAGCAACCGTGCGATGATGGAGTATATCATAAAAATGCTGAGAGCCCCTTTCTCCTGCAAAATAAACTCCATAATCCCACAAAACAATTTTACCGGCGTCAGTGATTCCCGATTTTATTTTAACCACCGCTGCTGGTCGGAAGGTATCATAAAAGAATTCTTCTGCACGGCTCCAGGCAACCTGGACGGGCTTTCCGGTTAATTTTGCTAATCGCGCTGCTTCAACAACTTGCTGGTTTTGGTTCTTTGCCCCAAACCCTCCTCCCACAAAGGGAGTGATGATACGGACATTTTCAGAAGGAAAGCCCAGAGCCCGGGCTACTTCCTCTTTGGCTCCGAAGGGTCTTTGAGTAGATGCCCAGACGGTGACTTTATTCCCTTCAATCTGAGCCACGGCGGTATGCGTCTCTATTGGGGCATGAGCTACATAGCTATTCAAATATTTTTCCTCACTAATAGCTGCAGCGAGCTTTTCTCCTTGCCTGATGTCCCCTCCCTGCGCCACTGTTTCTCCTTCCGGAGCGACATTGAGCAAATGTTCAAAAATGGTCTTATCGTCTACCTTTGCTTCTGGCATATCAAATTGAGCTTTAATATCTGCAAAGGCGTTTTCAGCTATATCGGGATATTTATGAAGAACTGCAATCAAATCGCCATCCTTAACTATTCGAACATCCTTGATTTTTTCCACGGCAGAGGTGTCCACGCTTTTTAATTTTGCTCCGTGAGCCGGGGGTCTTGAAATCCTCGCATACAGCATACCGGGTAAGCGAATGTCACCGGCATACTTAGCTTTGCCAGTAACCTTCTCTAAGGAATCTAATCGCGAAACAGGTTTGCCAACTATAGTAAATTCTGATACAGCCTTTAAGACAGCTTCTTTCTCCAGGTGCCTCTCAATTTTTTTCCCTTTAGTTAGTTGGGCGTAGGTAACCCGCTTTTCACTTTGAGTTTTATCAAATATCACCCCATCCTTTGCTTTCAACCGAGCTACAGGTATTTGGAGATATTCAGCCGCCAACTCCTTTAAAACAATCCTGGCTTCTGCAGCGGCTGCTCTGAGAGGAGGACCAAAGAAGC
>JAOUOQ010000333.1 GCA_029880275.1 Candidatus Aminicenantota bacterium
CTGCTGGTCGCCAATATCTGTGTAGATAGCCTGGAAGACCGGCAGGGTGGTGTCCTTGGCGGGGATGGGTATCCCGGCGTGCGCCATAAGGGAGAGCAGCCCCACGGTCTTCAGGGTCACTGTCTTTCCTCCCGTATTGGGACCTGTAATCACCAGGGTGCTGTTCTGCGGGGTCAACCGGAGGCTAATGGGGACGACATCCTGTTCCTGACGGCGCACCTCGTCGGCTAATTCCGCCTCCACAATTCGGTCCCACAACCTCTTATCCAACAGAGGGTGACGAGCTTCGTGGAGCTCCAGCAGGTTATCATTGCTGAATTTGGGAGATTGAGCGTCCACCCTTATGCTGAAGAGCGCTTTGGCATTGAGCAGGTCGAAGTGGGCTAAGAGCTCTTCCAGCTGGACCAAAGCCTCATCTTGCTGACTGACCAGACCGGTCAGCCGGGTGAGAATTTTAAGCACCTCTCTCCGCTCTTCAATCTGCAGCTCGGTGATTTCGTTATTCAGCTCAACGGTGGCCAGAGGCTCAATAAAGATGGTGGAGCCGCTGGTGGAGCGGTCCTGAATGACTCCCGGCACCGCCCCCTTGAACTCCGCTTTCAGGGGTATGACATAACGCCCATTGCGCTGGGTTATGATGGGCTCCTGCAGCCAGCGTTGGCTCCCCGGGGAATGGATGATTTTCTCCAGGGTTGTGCGGAGCCTGCGCTGGAGGAGCTTCAGTTGGTTTCGTATCTGGTGCAACTGGGGGCTGGCAGAGTCGTAAACCTCGCCCTCCGGGCTGATGGTGTCGGCTATGGCTTTGTCAATCCCTGCCAGAGAAGGGATACCCTCGGCCAGCTCCTGCAGACGAGCTAAGTGGGAGGGAGCCTCCACAAGCTTCTCTCTAATCCTCCCTCCAGCTTTTATGTCCCGCTGAATCTGCAGAAGTTCCTGGATGCCAATAACCGCACCTTCTATGCGGCACTTCTCCAGGGATTGCTTTATGGGGGCGCATTCGGAAAGATCGAGGGAACCACCGCTGTGGTAGTAGGTCATGAGCTCGGAGGTGAGCCTGAGCTCATCTTCTATCAAGCTGGCATCGGTGACTGGCTCTAATCGCTCGGATAACTCAGCTCCTAATGGCGAAGCGGTAAAGGTTCGTAATATCTTCTTGATTTTATCAAACTCTAAGGTTTCGATAACATCTCTGTTCATAATCAGATATAATAAAATGCACTCGGTATTTCCCCAAGTGCACCGAGTAATCTTTATTGCTCTTCAAGAGCCGGGTGTTGCCTTGGAAGCCTCTAAGTAATAAACACTCCTCCCTCCATCGCCTGAGGGAAGGAGAATTCGCTTGTTTGTGCCTATCTTAGTAAAGCCCTAACCTTCGCTCCTGAGACATTCTTTTCAGCACTTTTTTGCGAGCGGCGATGGCTTTCTTTTTCTTCTTTACGCTCGGCTTCTCATAATGCTGTCTTTTTTTTACTTCAGAGATAATGCCCGACTTCTGACATTTCCTTTTGAAACGCCGGAGGGCATCTTCCAGGGACTCATTCTCGTTCACCCTGACATAGGGCATCTAATTTTACACCCCCGATCCGGTTAAAATAAAAAAATCGTCCAATCCTCTTTTTTCTTTTTTCTGTCTTAAATATAAGTTCCCATTCGCAGGTTGTCAAGTTAAAATATACAATTTTTTGGTTAATTTACAACCTGTTAAGTAAACTGGCAAAATACCCCGCTCCAAACCCGTTGTCGATATTCACCACCACCACTCCCGGGGCACAGGAATTGAGCATAGCCAGCAGGGGAGCAACCCCAGCGAAGCTGGCGCCATAGCCCACACTGGTGGGCACCGCTATCACCGGCGCCTCCACCAGCCCGCCAACCACGCTGGGCAGGGCACCCTCCATACCGGCTACTACCACCACCACCCGGGCAGACAGCAGCACCCCTTTCTGGTCCAGTAGTCGGTGCAAGCCCGCTACTCCCACATCATAGACCCGCTGCACCCTGTTTCCCATCACCTCGGCAGTAAAGGCAGACTCCTCCGCCACCGGGATATCGGATGTCCCCGCCGCCAGCACGGCAATAACACCTTTCCCCCTGAGCTTATCCTCTTTGTTTATGGCTACTGCGGAAGCCGAGCGGTTGAAAACGGCATCCGGGAATCGCTCCTTAATCTTTCCATAGACCTCGTCCTTTACCCTGGTGATGAGAATGGGACCCCCGGCATCCGCCATGCGCTCGGCGATGGAGATGACCTGCTCGGCAGACTTGCCGGTGCCGAAAATCACCTCGGGGAATCCCTTG
>JAOUOQ010000061.1 GCA_029880275.1 Candidatus Aminicenantota bacterium
TCCTCCATTAACGAGAAAGAGCTCACCTCGGAGAGGGTCTATCAGGAGGCTGTGCGGGGGGACTCGCTCGCCCGCTGGGTGCTGAAGGAGACCGGTATTTACCTGGGTATCGCCATTGCCAATATCATTAACTCCCTCAACATCGAGCTGGTGGTGCTGGGCGGGCAGGTGATGAATGCGGGCGATTATATTCTCCTCCCTGCCAAAGAGGAGGCGGAGCGTCGGGCTATAAAAGGCTCCTTCGCCTCGGCGGAGATTAAGCTGTCCACCCTGGGTGGGAATGCGGGGGTGGTCGGTGCCGCTATGCTGGCGGCGCAGCAGACTGGTTGCCTGCCCCTCAAGTGACTATGAGTGGTAAACAAGGGGATTCGGTGCTATAATTTAACTATGGCTACTCAGAGAGAACTCATCCGCAACTTTTCCATCATCGCTCATATAGACCACGGGAAGTCGACCCTGGCTGACCGTCTGCTTGAGCATACCGGCGCCCTTGATCCCCGAGAGATGGTAGACCAGGTGTTGGA
The DNA here is from genome assembly GCA_029880275.1 of Candidatus Aminicenantota bacterium. Classification (GTDB taxonomy): domain Bacteria; phylum Acidobacteriota; class B3-B38; order Guanabaribacteriales; family B3-B38; genus Guanabaribacterium. Next base: position 525 of record JAOUOQ010000061.1, read on the forward strand.
CGATATGGAACTGGAGAGGGAGCGGGGGATAACCATCAAAGCCCATGCCGTCCGCCTCAACTACAAAGTAGACGATGGAAGGAGCTATGTGCTGAACCTTATCGATACCCCGGGGCATGTGGACTTCACCTACGAGGTTTCCCGCAGCCTGGCTGCCTGCGAGGGAGGGCTGCTGGTGGTAGATGCCGCTCAGGGAGTAGAAGCCCAGACCCTGGCTAATACCTACCTGGCGGTTGAAACCAATCTCGTCCTTATACCGGTAATCAATAAGATCGACCTCCCCAATGCCAATGTCGAGCGGGTAAAAGAGCAACTGGAGAACATTATCGGCTTAGAAGGTCGGGAGGTGCTCCTGATCAGCGCCAAGGAGGGTATCGGAATAGAAAAGGTTCTCCAGGCTATTGTCACTCAGATACCACCTCCGAGGGGCTCCTATGAAGACCCCCTCAAAGCCCTACTCTTCGACTCGTGGTATGACTCCTACCATGGAGTGGTCCTGCTGGTAAGGTTAATGGGCGGAGGGGTGATTCCGGGAATGAAAATAAGACTGATGTCCAATGAACAGGTGTATGAAGTAGAGCAGGTGGGCTTCTTCACCCCCAAGATGGTTCCTGCAAAGGAGCTCTCCGTGGGGGATGTAGGATGGATAACCGCAGGTATCAAGCGCCTCAGGGACACCAGAATCGGCGATACCATCACCGAACATCACCGCCCCACTGCGCAGCCCTTGCCCGGCTTAAAGGAGGTCAAGCCGATGGTCTTCTGCGGGCTTTACCCTCTGCAGAGCGCTCAGTACGGTGCCCTGCGGGATGCCATTGAGAAGCTCCGCCTCAACGACTCATCCTTCTCATATGAGCCGGAAATCTCCGAGGCGCTGGGGTATGGGTTTCGCTGCGGCTTTCTGGGGCTTCTCCATATGGAGATTATCCAGCAGAGGCTGGAAAGGGAGTTCGACCTGGAGCTGCTGACCACCGCTCCGGGAGTTAAATATCGGGTGACCACCAAGGAGCAGAAGGCAAAGGAAATCGATACCCCTTCCAAACTCCCCCCTCCCCAGCAGATTGCCAAAATAGAGGAGCCTTACATTACCGCTACCATAATCAGCGACGACCAGTATATAGGCGCCATCATACAACTGGCAGAGGAAAGGCGAGGGATTCAGACGGGTCTGGAATACCTGTCGGCGAAGCGGGTGCTTATCACCTATGAACTCCCCTTAAACGAGGTGATATTCGACTTCTACGATAAGCTGAAATCGGTCTCTCGTGGTTACGCCTCGCTCGATTATCATTATGCCGGATATCGGGATTCAGACCTGGTCAGATTGGACATCTTGATAAATGGGCAGAAGGTGGACGCCCTATCAATGATAATACACCACAGCAAGGCGTACACACGGGGGAAAGCGCTTATTGAAAAGCTGCGGGAGCTCATCCCTCGCCAGCTCTTTGAGGTGGTCATTCAGGCAGCCATCGGAAGCCGGGTTATCGCCCGAGAGAGAATACCACCCATCCGTAAAAATGTGCTGGCAAAATGCTACGGGGGGGATGTGACCCGCAAGAGAAAGCTACTGGAACGCCAGAAAGAGGGGAAGAGGAGACTTAAAAGAGTTGGCAAGGTCGATATACCCCCGGAGGCTTTCCTGGCAGTCCTCACAGCAGAGGGACGAAAAGGGTAGATGAATGGAGGAATAGATGAAAAAGAGTGCCATCTTCCGAGAATATTTTGAATCTATCATTATTGCAGTTATTCTGGCTCTTTTTGTGAGAACCTTCGTCTTCGAGGCTATGAAGATACCTACCGGCTCCATGGAGGACAACCTTCTGGTGGGAGACCACCTCATCGTCAACAAGTTTATTTACGCCCCGGTATACTGGGATTTTGAGAAGAAATTTCTCCCCATAAAGGAAATTGAGAGAGGAGATGTCATTGTCTTCAAATATCCCGAAGACCCCAGGCGCGATTTTGTCAAAAGGGTTATCGGGGTGGGAAACGACCTGGTAGAGATAAGGGAACGACAGGTCTATATCAATAACCAATCCATAGAGGAACCTTATAAGGTTCATAAGTTCCCTTCCTTCCGTTCGAGCGGTGACAACTACGGTCCTCAGCGGATCCCTCCAGACCACTATTTTGGCCTCGGGGACAACAGGGATAATAGTCGCGATAGCCGCTACTGGGGCTTTATCCCCCAAAAGCTGATCAAAGGGAAGCCTTTACTTATTTACTGGTCTTATGAAGCGCAGCCCGGCGCATACCTGGAAACCAGCTTCAAGGAGAAGCTCAAGAACATCTTCTCCACCATAGGACACTTTTTTACCAGAACAAGATGGAGGCGAACTTTAAAAATAGTTCGTTAATAATCTAACACTTTACTTAGAGCATTATTGTGCTTAGCTATTTAAAGATAGAAAACATAGCCATAATTGACCAGCTGCAGGTTAACTTCAACCTGGGACTCAATATGCTGACCGGAGAGACCGGGGCGGGCAAGTCCATCATAATTGATGCCCTGGGGCTGATATTGGGTGAGAGGAGCGACCCCCAGTTGATTCGTGCCGGCAGCAAAGAAGGAACGGTGGAGGGAATCTTCAACATAGAAGCGAACCAGCAGGTCAAAGACAAGCTGGGTGAGCTCCACATTGAGCACGACGGCAAGGAGATTAATCTAAGGAGAGTGTTAACCTCTGAGGGGAAAAGCCGCGCCTTTGTCAACAATACCCTTGTTTCGTTGAAAAGCCTGAAAGATTTCGGCGAAAATTTGGTCGCCATTCATGGTCAGCACACCCACCAGGAGCTCCTTCACCGGGAGAACCACATAGACTACCTTGATTACTTTGGCAACAATTATCCTGCACGCAAACGGCTGCAGAACACCCTCCGTACCATAAAAGAACTCACCCGACAGCTTGAAGGGCTGAGGATGGACGAGCGAGAGAAGTCTCAGAAGATCGACCTCCTCACCTTCCAGATAGATGAAATCTCCCGGGCAAACCTCCAACCCCATGAGGACGAGGAGCTGGCAAAAAGGCACACCATCCTGGGCAATGCTGAACGCATCCATGAGCTGGCTTCTCACAGCTACAATTTGCTCTATGAAGAAGAAAGCTCTGTCATCTCCATAATTGACCAGATACAAAAGAGGCTGATGGAGTTAAGCCATATCGACGACAGCTACTCCCCGCACCTCACCAATCTGGATGAGATAAAATACAAGCTGGAAGACCTCAGCCTCTTCCTGCGCGATTACCTGCAGAGGGTCAAGGTCGACCCCCAACAACTGCAGGAAGTTGAGGACAGGCTAATGGAGATAAGAAGGCTGAAGAAGAAATATGGCGATACCATTGAAGATATCCTGAAATTTAAAAAAGGACTCCAGACCGATTTAAAATCCATCTCCGTCAACGAGGAAAAAACAGAGGAGCTCACCAATCAGCTCGAAGAGGAATACGAAAGATACTATCAAGCTGCCGAGGAGCTTTCAACCAAAAGGAAGGAGGATGCCAGGCAGCTTAAGCATCTGGTAGAAGAAGAGCTCGCTCTGCTGGCCATGGAGAAGACCCAGTTTGAAGTCTCCATTCAGCCGGTAGTGCCGGGGCCGGGCTCGATAAAAATCGGAAAGCGAGAGGTATGGGGCAACGAGAGAGGCATCGACCAGGTGGAGTTCTTTATAGCTCCCAATATTGGCGAGGAGCTCCGTCCCCTGGCAAAGATAGCCTCAGGAGGAGAAATATCCCGCTTGATGTTAGCTCTAAAAGGTGTCATAAACACTGCCGAGACCTTCAAAACCCTGATCTTTGATGAGATTGACCTCGGAATTGGGGGACGGGTGGCAGAGGTAGTGGGGAGAAAGCTCAGCCTTCTCTCTTCGGTCCATCAGATAATCTGCATCACCCACCTGCCCCAGATTGCTGCCTTCGCCCAGCAGCACTATTTTGTCGAAAAAAAAGTCCAACGCAGGAGAACCAGAGCCTTTATCAGCGAACTGAAAAAAAATGAGGTGGTCGAGGAGATAGCTCGCATGTTGGGGGGGGAGACCATCACTGAAACTACTCGCCGGCATGCCCGGGAGTTGATAGAAAGTTGCTCTTCATCAACCTGCTGACACGTCATCCCGGACCTCCTTTGAGGGGCTTTAATTCAGAGGAAAAACCACCATTCAAAGAAAAAAGGATATAATACCTCTGCTGAGAAGTTTATTCTCTTGCTATTAGCACCAATTCCGATTATAATTTCGTTAAAAAGAAAGGTAAAAGAATATGAAAAAAGGAGTAGCGACGCTGGTGGGCAGTATGCTGCTGATACTAAGCCTGTCGGTAACATCCTGGGCACAGACTGCGAAATATAAACTGGATGGAAGGGTTGGCTACCTGTCAAACCTTGACAAGGAATACGAGTCCACCGCCGTTATGGTGATTGACTTCCAGTATTCTTTCACCTCCAATATTGGCTTACGGTTTGGGGCTGGCTTCACCAATCTACAGGGTCCCGAGAGGCTGCTGTTGGACATTCCCAACCTGATGGAATATCTCAGCTCTTACATATCCTATAGAGTTGGCCCTGTGAAGATTGACCAGCAGTATTTTTACTTGAATGTAGTGCTCTCAGCGGGGAAAAAGAGGCTCACTCCTTATATATGCGGCGGGGTGGGATTGTACCAGTTCATTTTCCGCCAGACCATCTTCGGGCTACTACCCATAATTGAGGAAGAAGAAGCCCTTCCCCTTTACTGGAGAGATAATAACCTGGGGATGATGGTTGGCGGCGGGGTGGACTATTATATGACCGAATTTCTCTCATTAAAATTTGAAGGGTTATATCAGAAAATCTTGAATGACTTCATCAAGCAGCAGTTCACCTTCACAGCAGGATTTGGCTTTAACTTTTAACACACCTGCCAGACTCCAACACAAGGTGACCACTCTGCATTAAAAATTTTATTCCGGCGAAGGAGCTATTCTATGAGTCAAATGAAGATAGGTATTATCGGAGGAAGCGGACTCTACCAGATAGAAGGACTGGAAGGGGCAAAAAAAAGAGCCCTCTCCACCCCATTCGGAGAGCCATCGGACCACTATATGGTGGGAACCTTAGCCGGTAAGGAAGTCGCTTTCTTAACCCGCCATGGAACGGGACATCGGTTCTCTCCCACGGAGATAAACTACCGGGCAAATATTTACGGCTTCAAGATGTTAGGCGTGGAGGCCATCATTTCGGTCTCCGCAGTAGGAAGCATGAAGGAAGACAGAAAACCGGGGGATTTTGTAGTTCCCAACCAGTTCTTCGACCGCACAAAAGGGCGTCCGGCTACATTTTTCAGCGATGGAATTGTGGCCCATGTTGAGTTTGCTGACCCCCTCTGCCCTGTGCTCAGCGAGGTCCTTTACTCCACCGGCAAGGAGATGGGTTTCCCCATCCACAAGGGAGGAACTTACATCTGCATGGAGGGACCCCAGTTCTCCACCCGCGCAGAGTCGCATATCTATCGTCACTGGGGAGCAGATGTTATCGGAATGACCAACCTTACCGAGGCGAAGCTTGCCCGGGAGGCTGAAATCTGCTACTCCACTCTGGCCACGGTCACCGATTACGACTGCTGGCATCAGACTGAAGAATCGGTCAGCGCCGACCTGGTGGTGGAGACCATGCAGAAAAACATTCAGCGGGCTAAACAGCTCATCGCCCGGGCTATTGAGCGGATGCCAACCACAAGAACTTGCCCATGCGTCGAGGCCCTGAAGTATGCCATAGTGACTGATAAACAGCATATCCCTGCCGAGGTCAGAAAGAAGCTTCACCTAATCATCGGCAAGTATATGGATTAGCACAGCCCACCTCCCCCAAAGAAAAAGCGAAGAGCAACTCTCTTCTTCCATTCGAGGGATAAGCTTCTCTTTTCAGAGCGAGGCGCTTTAGCTTTTAAGGACTTAGGCTTATTGAGCCCGGATTACTATGGGGATGATTTTTCTTTTTCGGTAGGCTGCTGTTTTCCCGGGGCGTAGTAACCTTTTTTGGTGCGGGCTTTCAGATCCTTATCGGAGAGCTCTACTTTTATGGTTCGCCAGCTGCCATCCTGCCCTTTATTGGTAGAGGCATAACCCAGGGCATACTGCGAGCGGAGCTCCCGGGCAATCTGAAGGTAAATCTCATCCAGTCGGCTCACCGATTGGGGGAAGAAAGCCTCTCCCCCGGTCCAATCGGAGAGCGACTTCAGCACTATCTCCCCCAATCCTTTTTCCTCAAAGGGTGTTTGACGCCTGAAGGGAGCGGGTAGGGTGAGCCATTTCTCAATAATCCCGATGGAGTATATCTTGACCTCGGCTCTCTTGGCTGCCTCCAGCACCTGTTCCTCGGTCATCTCCTGCACGGTATCATACCCATCGGAAAGCAGGATAATGGCTTTTCTTCCCGTTTTATCTTCCAGCTTCTTTATCCCCTCCCAGAGGGCTTTATTCAGGGCGGTAGCCCCCTCAGCATCCGTGGAGTCAATAGCGGTGAGGAGCTTCCCTTTATCGCTGGTAAAGTCTTGAAGGACCTTGACCTCACTATCAAAATCGATGAAAAATGCCTCCTCGTCGTCTTTCAGCGTGCGGATAAACTTTTTCGCCCCTTCCTTTGCCCGAACTATTTTAAGCCCTTCCATGCTCCCGCTGCTATCGAGGAGTAAGCCTATCACCAGAGGACGCTCTTCCCGGGTGAAATGGGTTATCGCTTGAAGAGCACCATCCTCATAGACGCGGAAATCATCCTCATCCAGCCCGGAGATATACTTGTTTCTTTTGTCGGTGACGGTGACATCAAGGGTTACCAGATTCACTCTTGCCTCAAAGAGATAGCCCTCTAAATCGCGCGAGACGATAAGGTCGCTCCCCTTCTCTCCTTCGCTGTTATAGGCTACTACCTCTATTATTTTGCGGTTGAATTCCTGCCCGGCGTCCCAGGAGAACTGATAAGGCGGCTCCCTATCGGTAAAAACCAGCTTTTGGTCGATATAGAACTCCACTCGCTCGACCGATGTTCCCGGAGGGGTGGAGACCTCGGCGGATATGGTCACCTTGCCCGACAGGTAGGTGTCAGGCTGGGGAGAGGTGATCTTCACCTCCAGCCCCTTAGGCTCCCGAGGGGGGAGGGCTTCCTCCTCCTTCTGTTCAGGAGGAGAAGGAGCCTGATAGATGGTCTCCTTTGGATAGTAGCCGATAACCGCTACCTCGTGCTCCAGGGGCGCTTCGCCGAAATCATAAGAGCACTCATAAGGAGACTCCCTGTCAGTGGCGATCAGCTTGCCATCGATATGAAATTCCACCCAGAGTAAATTTGGGTCCTCAATGTTCAGGGTCATCTTCTGCCTGCCCTGAATGATCTTAATATCGCGAAGAAGAACCTTAGCCACTGTCTCCTGCTTATCAACCTGGCAGCAGGCGACAGTGGAAATTGTCTTTGGAGTTGACTCTGCAGAAAGGAGCAGGAAAAACCCTACACTCAGAAATAGAGGCAAGATGAGGAGATAACGGGTCTTTGCCCCTCTCGGACTGGCTATTTTGAAATCTCGGTATGACATATTATTCAAGCTCCATTACCTTCGCCACGCATAGTAGCCCCTGCGGGTGCGGACTATAAAATCTGGCCGGTTGCGTATCCTGACCTGGACAGTCCGCCAGGTGCCATCTTGTTTTTGGTTAGTTGAGGTGTATCCCAGGGAGTATTGGGAACGGAGTTCCCGGGCAATCTGCAGATAGATTTTACCCAATCGACTTACCGATGATGGGAAGAAAGCCTCTCCCCCGGTCCAATCGGAGAGCAACTTCAGCACTATCTCCCCCAGCCCTTTTTCCTCAGAGGGGGTTTGACGCCTGAAGGGGGCTGATAGGGTGAGCCATTTCTCAATAATCCCGATGGAATATATCTTGACCTCGGCTCTCTTGGCTGCCTCCAGCACCTGAGCCTCGGTCATCTCCTGCACAGTATCCTTCCCATCGGAAAGCAGGATAATGGCTTTTTTACCTGTTTTATCTTCCAGCTTCTTTATAGCCTCCCAGAGGGCTTTATTCAGGTTAGTAGCCCCTTCAGCGTAAGTGGAGTCAATAGCGGTGAGGAGCTCCTCTTTATCGCTGGTAAAGTCCTGAAGAACCTTTACCTCGCTATCAAAATCGATGATAAATGCCTCTTCGTCATCCTTCAGCGTGTGGATAAACTTTTTCGCCCCTTCCTTTGCCCGGACTATTTTAAGCCCCCCCATGCTCCCGCTGCTATCGAGGAGCAAGCCTATCACCAGAGGGCGCCCCTCTCGAGTGAAATGGGTAATCGCCTGAAGAGTATCATCCTCATAGACCCGGAAATCATCCTTATCCAGCCCGGAGATATATTTGTTTCTTTTATCAGTAACTGTGACATCAAGGAGCACCAGATTTACCATTGCCTCAAAGAGAAAGCCCTCTAAATCACGCAAGACGATAAGGTCGCTCCCCTTCTCTCCTTCGCTGTTATAGGCTACCACCTCTATTATTCTGCGGTTAAATTACTGCCCAG
>JAOUOQ010000334.1 GCA_029880275.1 Candidatus Aminicenantota bacterium
CTTCGGAGCAGCTAACACTAATGGTGAAGTCCATCTGACCATAGGAAACTTTGATACTAACTTCAATGATAAGGAGATAGCCGCAGCTCAAGGCGAAGGCGGACAATCCTGGGTGAAGGTCTTCAAAAGCGATAGCACCTTCGTCATAGCCTTCAAAGCCTTTGGTGCTGCCAATGCTCAGGGTGAGGTTCATCTGGCAAAAGGAGACCTGAACAACAATGGAATTGACGAGATAATCGCCGGCATGGGAGAGGGGAGCAGCTCGTGGGTGAAAATATTTGAAAGCACCTGGGGCGTACTGATAAGCTCCTTCCGGGCATTCGATGCCACGGATAATCCCGGCGGTGAGGTCCATCTGGCGGTGGGCAATTTTGATGCCGATGCTGATTTGGAGATAGCCGCAGCCACCGGTTACAATGGTAGCAACCTGGTCAGACTGTTTGACAAGGACGGCACCTCAATCGGGGAATTTACCGCTTTTGGTTTGGGCGGCAACACCAACGGTGATGTGCAGATAACCGCGGCTGATATAGATAACGACGGCATTGATGAGCTCATCTGCGCTCACGGTGAAGGAGGAGGCTCCTGGGTCAAGGTCTTTAAAGCTGATGGCACTGCCATCCTCAGCTTCAAAGCCTTCGGTGGAGTAAATGCCCAGGGAGAGGTCCACCTCGGCAAGAGCAACTACTAAGGCGCTTATTTTTAGCATAGTAAAGTGGTAGTTCCACAGCGGAAGCCTACCAGCTTAAAGGAATGCTAAGCTAAAATAAGATAGTCTGCCAAGATGCTGATACTGATGACAAAGTTAATGCGGTTGCTGGGTGACCTCTATTAATTAATCTAGAATATATAAAAATTATAGATTACTACTGTAATAAGGTTTTATCAAGACCGTTTGATATTAAGGTGGAAATCTTTAGAATAAAAGGAGTAATGGACACAGGCGGAATTAGCAGTTGACAGAAAAAAACTTGCAAACTAAAGAAAAAGTTGGTATAATATAGCAAAAGTTTAAGCAGGAGACATGGGCTATGAAATTTAAGCTCTTTACCTGTGGGCTTCTCTTGATGGCTCTTTTCTGCTTTTCGGGGCTGATCAGTGCCGATACCATCTACCTCAAAAACGGGAAGAAAATACAGACATCCTGGGTGGAAACCAAAGGTGACAAGGTTAATTTCTTAAAGTATGGGGGGATAGTTACTATCCCCTTAGCCAAGGTAGAGCGGATAGTACCCGACTTCTTTGAGGAGAAGAGCATCGACCGTACCGCCAGCGTTCCAGAGACAGCCGAACAGGTCGCCCCTCCACCGGAGGAAGCTCTTCCTGAAGAAGAGGAGGAAGAAATTCCCGAGGAAGAGATGCTCAAGCGCACCCCTCAATACTGGATTGAAAGGCGGGCATTTCTGAACGAGCAGATACAGGCAAAAGAGGAGCAGATCTGGCAGTTGCAGATAAATGTGCAGGGAGCTATAGCTACTGGTATTAGCACCATTCCCTTAGCTGAGAAGATTATGCAGCTGGAAGAGGAAATCGCCCAGATGAGGGAGGAGTTAGCGAATCTGGAGTTCGAGGCAAAGAGGTATGGGATCAGACCGGGGGAACTCAGAGGAACACCTCCGCCTCGATAACCCTGACGGGAAGCCCTTATAGAAAGCCAGCCATTTAATCCCTTCTCGCAGAGGGCTTCGTTCTTCTGTCATTCTCTTATTTTAAAATATTTCTATGGAGTCATTTGTTGGCTTGGTTTACACAATTAACCGTTAAACTGAGTGGAGGTAATAGAGATGATTCCGATTATTAATTACCGACAAAGGGCGATCTGCTTCCTGCTGTGTTTATCCCTTATTTTCGCTGGAACTGGGCTGGTATTGGGGAATGAGGAGGTCCCTCACCGAAAGCTGGAGGATTATAACTGGATGGAGTTCAAGTTGACGGTGCCCTCAAAGGTAGATACGGTTCTGCTGGTGACCGGCACCCTGGAAGCCCATGGTGTGGGAAACAACGGGGCAGACTTCACCGTGCCTTATCGTCTCTGCCAGCTCATCAGCAATGAGGTCAACGCCATTATTGCCCCTTATATTCCTTACGGAAGGACCGTATCCTTAGCACCCTATTCGGGTGGATTTGGCATATCAGAGGAGGTGTTCAAGGGCTATGTCAAGGAGGTTCTTGAGGGGCTGGCTACTATCGGGTTCAAAAATATCATCATAATTAACGGGCATGGTCCCAACCGCCAGCCAGTGGACGAGGCGGCTACCGAGATTGCCTTAGCGCGAAAGGTTCG
>JAOUOQ010000062.1 GCA_029880275.1 Candidatus Aminicenantota bacterium
CCGCCGGCGGACCGATAATATTCCCTAATATGAATGCTCTGGTGCTGACCCCTATTTGCCCTCACAGTCTCTCCAATCGAGCCATAGTAATACCTGATAATGCGGAGGTGGAGGTAATTTTGAAGACCAAAAATGAGGACGTCTTCCTCACCCTGGATGGACAGGTCGGTTTCGCCTTGCAGCCGGAAGACCGGGTAGTGATTAAAAGGGGCAAAAATAAGATCTACCTCATCCAGTCTCCCCGAAAAAACTACTTCGCCGTACTCAGGGATAAGCTCCTCTGGGGAAAAAGGTAAACCTACTCACTAAACATATCCCGCCATTTAATAATCCATTTCCCGCTGGTGGTCTTATTTATCTTGTGAGCCAGGAGTTATTTTTGAAGGTGATGACCGCATAAGGCACGGTCCACATAAGGAAAAACACATGAAGGAAGGAATACAGCAAACCGAAGACGAAATCGGTATTCTTTTCAAACTTGACATAAAAAGACATATATACCGAGCCCATAATAGTTATTATGGCTAAAAATCTCAGTATCAAAAGAGGGTCGATAAAAATGTGAATTATGGAATAGATGATAATGTAAAACTGAAAGGGTATTAATACGGTGGATAAGGTAAAATCAAAAATGGGGAGGAAACGGTTATTTCTTCGGTAGTTACTGAACATGAAGGTAATAAAGACAATACTTTCCCTGATGAAGCTTTTATGCCAGCGTACCAGCATGCGGGCTAATTTGGGCAGAGTGGAAGGGACCAGGGTGTAAACTACGGAATTCCTCTGGTAGACCGTATAATAACCACTCCGCAGGATAAAATTGGTAAGCGAACGGTCATCACCGTAAGTGCAGACCTGCCCCATAAACCTCTGATGGAGCCACTGGTCCATTATCTTATCAATAATCTCCTTACGATAAGCGGAGAGAACCCCTGAACAGCAAAACACGGTCTTGAAGGTGGAACGCGAAGCACGGTAGAATTCGAACGCCATAATATAGCGGACGCCAATCATCCTGGTTAACAGATTTTCATTCTTGTTTAACACCTTTACCTTAGCCGTAGCAGCTCCGATCTCCTTATCAATAAAAGGAGCAACAAGGTTAGAGAGAGCATCTCTCTCCATCACGCTGTCGGAATCCATGGTGACCAAAATCTTCCCCGATGCTCTCTTGAACCCCTCTGCCAGTGCCCAGCGCTTCCCTCGATTCTGCGGCAAGCGGATACCCTTGACTAAGTCGGGGTGCTCCTTCTGCTGGCGCCGAATGTAATGCCAGGTGTCATCCTCCGAGCCATCATCCACAGAGATAATCTGCAGCCTTGACTTAGGATAATTAGAATTGAGGCAAGAGCAAATGGACTTTTCCACCATCTTCCCCTCATTGTAAGCGGGAATTATAACCGTTACCTTAGGGTAATATCCGTTTCTCTGGACATAAGGTTGGTTCATAAAACAGAGGACCGAGCGATAAGGAAGGTGAATGCAAATCATTATGGTGTAAAGGAAAAGCGGGAGTGAGAAATACTGGGTCATAAGGTTCAGGTTATACCAATAGGAGACCCGAGAAAATGAGCCGGTGATAAAAGCGGTCAGTACCAGCACGGTAAGGGTAAAGAATATAAGCAGCTTATATATATTATCTACTTTGTTTTTGTCCATTACACTTTTCCGTAATCTCTACACTCTCCTGAAAAATCCCGCCTTCAGAAAATTAAATCATTCTAATATAAGAAACCCAAAATTACAACTATTATTTTTATCTTTGTCAAAAATAACCCCCCACGCTCAGCCTAACATTCAAACTGCTCTCCAATAGCTACTCAAAAATCTCATTATATTTGTTATATCTGGTACGCTGTGTCAGAAACAAGCCAGCTTGCCTTTTACTTTTGGAAAGAGGAATAAGCATCTGCCAGACCAAAAACTGGTGGTAAATCTTCTTTAAGGCTAAAGATAATCTCTAATTTATTATGATAGAATCAACTTGGTCAATCAAAGTGGACATCTCATAAGGTAATTATTCTTTATATACTATCGGTTGGAATGCAAAGTATATTTTTTTCTTGACATTATCAGCAGTTGTGTGATAATTATTTAATATATTCTCTCTATCAAGAAAGGAGATATCAGCGAAGAGATTGATTAAATATCTTTAAAAGGCTTTTTACTCCTCGATCTACCAGATAATCTTTATTCCTTCTCTGTAGATGCGATTGCTAAGTAGAATATGTCTTTAGCGGATTTATCTTATAGAAAAAAGTTAACTGAACGGTTATTCTCCTCACCGCGGTGGTGGGGGAAAGAACTATAACCTACTTTAAAAAAAGGAGGTAGCCAAAATGGCGAGGCGTAATGCCTTTATAGTGTATGTTCTTCTGATCTTTATCCTTTGCCTCTCGGGGATTCTTTTTGGGCAGCGGGTGATTGACCTGGATAAGGTGTGGGGGGATATGCGAGTATTGGGAGATGAGGCAAGCGATGAAGCAGGATATTCAGTGGCCTATGGGGATGTAAACGGTGATGGATATATGGACATCATCATCGGTGCCCCTTATGCTGATCCCGGTGACCCTCCACGCAGCAATGCAGGAAAGGTCTATGTCATCTTCGGCTCCAGCTCACCATCATCAACTATTGACCTGAACACCGTATCAGCCGATATCACCATCTACGGGGATGATGAGGATGACCGGTGCGGCTGGTCGGTGGCCAGCGGGGATATAAACAACGATGGATATGACGATATAATTATCGGTGCCATCTGGGCTACTCCTTTAGAGGATGCCTTTAGGCATCACGCCGGGGAGACCTATGTCATCTTCGGCAGCAGCTTACCCCCTTCTGAGGTCGATTTGAATTCTGTATCAGCCGGTATGACCATCTACGGGGATGATTTTGCCGATTATTCTGGATGGGCAGTTGCCAGCATAAATATTAACGGCGATGCGTACATGGATGTGGTTATCGGCGCATATCAGGCTTCCCCTGCGGGAGGGTCCAGTGCCGGGGAAACCTATGTTATATTTGGCTCCACCTCACCACTGGGGACCATTGATTTGGCTTCCGTGTCAGCCGATATCAAAGTCTGTGGAAATGATAGCGGCGATTGGTCTGGCTGTGCCCTTGCTGGCGGGGACATCAACAACGACGGCTATAACGACCTGATCATCGGTGCCTATCTTGCCGCCTTAGATGGAAAAACAAAAACCGGGGAGACCTATGTGATATTCGGCGAAAGCTTCTCCACGCCACCTATTACCATCGATTTGAACTCAGTTTTAGCCGACATTACTGTCCATGGGGCTAACGATTATGATTGGTCTGGCTATGCGGTGGCCAGCGGCGATATCAACGGCGATGATTATGATGATGTGATTATTGGCGCATATGGAGCCGACTCTCCTGGCGGAACAATGGCTGGGAAGACATATGTAATATTTGGCGCTACATCACCACCATCTGACATTGACCTGAGCACCACATCAGCAGACATCACCATCTATGGTGATGATACACTTGATTGCTCTGGCTTGGCGGTTGCTTCCGGAGATGCAAATAATGATGGATATGAGGATGTGATTATTGGCGCTCCTAATGCCTATCCTCCTTATATCTATTATCCAGGGGAGACCTATATCATCTTTGGCTCCAGCTTACCACCTGCTGTTATCGATTTGGACCAGGTATCAGCCGATGTCACCATTTATGGAGATGATGTTGGTGATTATTGCGGCTATGCAGTCGCCTGCGGAGATATTAATGGTGATGGTTTTAAAGACGTGATTATCGGTGCTCCTCATGCTGACCCCGGTGACCCTCCGCGCTCTGTTGCCGGAGAGACCTATGTGATACTTGGTGGTGGTCCTCTGGTCACTGCTCACGGTCTGGGGGGCAAAAGCTGGATAAAAGAATTTGATATTTACGGCAACTCCATCCGCAGCTTCAAAGCTTTCGGAACGGTAAACAGCCAGGGTGAAGTTCATCTGGCAGTTGGCGATACGGACGCCGATGGCCATGATGAGATTGCCGCCGGTCAGGGTGAGGGGGCAAAGTCCTGGGTGAAGTTCTTTGAGGTGGATGGCTCCATCATCAGCACCTTCAAAGCCTTCGGAGCTGCCAACACCAACGGCGAGCTCCATCTGGCCATAGGCAACTTTGATGCTGAAACCGCTGATAACGAGATAGCCATCGCCCAGGGCGAAGGTGGACAGTCATGGGTGAAGACCTTCGAAACCGATGGCACCCTCCTCACCAGCTTCAAAGCCTTTGGTGCTGCCAACGCTCAGGGTGAAGTCCATCTGGCAGCAGGCGACCTGGAGAACGCCGATGGGATTGACGAGATAGTGGCCGGTATGGGAGAGGGTGGAAGCTCGTGGGTGAAGATATTCAGCTATTTTGGTACCGCAATCCACTCATTCAAGGCATTTGAATCCACTGATAACCCCGGCGGCGAGGTGCATCTGGCGGTAGGAAACTTTGATGCCGATGCTGACCTGGAGATCGCCGCATCCACCGGTTATAACGGAGGAAACAAAGTCAGGCTGTTTGAAAAGGATGGCACATTAATCAGACAATTCCCTGCCTTCGGTACTGGTGGTAACCCTTATGGTGATGTGCAGATAGCCGCTGCTGATATAGATAATGATGGCACCTGGGAGATAATCTGCGCTCATGGTGAAGGAGGGGGTTCATGGGTCAAAGTGTTCAAGGCTGATGGAACCGTCATTCGCACCTTCAAAGCTTTCGGCGGAGTAAACGCTCAGGGCGAAGTCCACTTAGGCAAAAGCAACTACTAATAAAGTTAATTTTGGCATGTCAAAGTGATAGCTCCATAGTGAGGGGCGGTAGGCTGGACGAGATTTTCTTCTGCTCATAGTGTTTCCTGTAAAAATAGAACACATTTGTTGCAGGTGACTACCCCAAAAAGCCATATATTTTGCCATAAATGTTAATCTTAAGCTGCGCCAGAGTGCCTTAGTAAAATATTGATTTTTTTATCCATTTGGGCGGCCAGGGGATATTTTTGTCATATAAATAGGGCATATTCTGCCCTCGCCCAGAAAGGCTACCCTTTTTTAAAATAGAGTGAAAATCTCAGCAGCGGCTATTTTAAAAATGCTGAAATTCAATACATTATTTTCTTGACAATAGCAGCAGTTGTGTGATAATTTTTTAATATATTCTATCAATCAAGGAAGATATGAGAGGAGATTTTAATCAAAGGTTATGAAAAGGTTTTTTACTCTGAGTTTTTTCCGGATTATTATTCTGCTTAGAGCTTTGGTGGGTAGGTATAATTTGCATGGAACTGATTTACTTTTCATATAGATAGCAAATGGTCTGTAGTTCTCCTCACCGCGGTGGTGGGTGAATAATTTTAACCTATTTTAAAAAAAGGAGGTATGCATCATGACAAGGCAGCACTTTTTCACAGTTTCAGTTTTTCTCGTCTTTAGTCTTGCCCTCCCGGGAATAGTGTTTGGACAGCGGGTGATTGACCTGGATCAGCTGTGGGGGGACATGCGTGTGCTGGGGGATGATAATAGTGATGAACTCGGCTGGGGAGTAGCCAAGGGGGACATCAACGGGGATGGCTATATGGACATCATCATGGGTGCCCCTAATGCTGACCCTGGTGACCCTCCACGTTCATATGCCGGGGAGACCTATGTCATCTTTTGCTCCGACTCACCGCCATCAACGATCGACCTCAGCACGGAGTCAGCCGACATCACCATCTATGGGGCTGCTGCTGAGATTCGGTCTGGCTGGGCGGTGGACAGCGGGGATGTAAACGGTGACGGATTCGATGATATCATCATCGGTGCCAAATGGGCTTCCCCCGGTGGACGTAACGCAGCCGGGGAGACCTATGTCATCTTCGGCGATAGTTTCTCATCACCGCCTTACACCATAGATTTGAGCTCCACTCCAGCCGACATCACCGTCTGCGGGGATGATACTGGTGATCTTTCTGGCTTTGGGGTGGCAAGCGGGAATGTAAACGGAGACGGCTATGCTGATGTAATCATCGGTGCTGAGGGGGGTGCCCCCGGAGGACGGCCAGCTGCCGGGGAGACCTATGTTATCTTCGGCGCCAGCTTCGCCTCACCGCCTTACACCATAGATTTGAGCACCACCCCAGCCGACATCACCGTCAGCGGCGATAATTCTTTGGATCGGTCTGGCTGGGCGGTGGCCAGCGGGGATATAAACGGAGATGGATATGATGATGTAATCATCGGTGCCTATGTCGCTGACCCCGGAGACCCTGCACGCACAGATGCCGGGGAGACCTATGTTATCTTCGGCGCCAGCTTCGCCTCACCGCCTTACACCATAGATTTGAGCACCACCCCAGCCGACATCACCGTGTGCGGGGCTGATGCTGAGGATTATTTTGGCATAGCTGTGGCCAGCGGGGATGTGAACGGTGATGGATATGATGATGTAATCATCGGTGCCTATTTTGCCGACCCCGGTGATCCTCCACGCGATGCGGCAGGGGAGACCTATGTCATCTTCGGCTACAGCCCATCTTCTCCCGTAACTATTGACCTGAGCACCCAAAGTGCCGACATCACCGTCTTAGGGTCTTCAGTCGCTTACAATTTGGGCTGGGCGGTGTCCAGTGGGGATGTCAACTCTGATGGATTAGATGATATGATCATCGCTGCCCCATCGATGGATAAGGGTGGTAAGATCGGTAGGACCTATGTGTTATTCGGATTCAACCCACCACCTTACGCAGTCATCATTGACCTGAGCACCCAATCAGCCGACATCACCGTCTGCGCGAATTATGGTAATGAGCACCTTGGCATGCATACGGCCAGCGGCGATGTTAACGCCGATGGATATGACGATATCATCATCGGTGCCCGGTGGGCTAGCCCCGGTGACCCTCCACGCGGCATGGCCGGGAATACCTATCTGATCCTGGGAGGTGGCTCCCTGGTTACCGCTCACGGTCTGGGCGGCACAAGCTGGATAAAGCAGTTCAGCCTCCTGGGGAGAGACCGGGGCAGCTTCAAAGCCTTCGGAGCGGTGAACTCCCAGGGCGAGGTTCATCTGGCCATTGGTGATATTGATGCCGACAGCCGGGATGAGATTGCCGCCGGTCAGGGTGAGGGCGGAAAATCCTGGGTGAAGTTCTTTGAGGTGGATGGCTCCCCCATCAGCACCTTCAAAGCCTTCGGAGCAGCAAACACCAACGGTGAGCTCCATATCGCCTTAGGGAATTTTGATGCTGATGCCTCTGATGAGATAGTCGTCGCCCAGGGTGAAGGGGGAAGCTCCTGGGTTAAGCTTTTCAATGCTGATGGGACTATCATGCAGAGTTTCAAAGCCTTTGGGGCTGCCAATGCCCAGGGTGAGGTGCATGTGGCCGCAGGTGACTTTAATGAAGATGGGATTGACGAGATAGTAGTAGGCATGGGAGAGGGCGGCAGCTCCCGGGTGAAGGTATTTGAAAGCCCCTGGGGCTTCCTGCTCAGCTCCTTCCAGGCATTTGATGCCGCTGATAACCCCGGCGGTGAGGTGCGTCTGGCGGTGGGGAACTTTGATGCCGATGCTGATATGGAGATAGCCGCCGCCACAGGTTATAATGGAGGAAACAAGGTCCGGCTGTTTGAAAAGGACGGCACCTTAATCAAGCAATTCTTAGCCTTCGGGTTTGGAGGCAACCCCAACGGTGATGTGCAGATAGCCGCGGCTGATATAGATAACGATGGCATCTGGGAGATAATCTGCGGTCATGGAGAGGGAGGCAGTTCCGCAGTCAAAGTCTTTAAGCCTGATGGAAGCCTGATGCTCAGCTTCAAAGCATTCGGTGGGGTAAACGCCCAGGGCGAGGTGCACTTAGGCAGAAGCAACTACTAAGGAGCTTGTTGGGGTGCAAAAATAGGGAGAGCAGGGCAATGAGCTGTTCTTTGTAGCCATATTGACTAGTATTTACGCTTTTCAGATATTTTTATTCTGTATAAAAGGAGACAAGGTTATACACTTCATTCTTGTTGAATAGCACTACAGTTGATGGTTCCCTGCTGTGGAGTTTATTACCAAATTTAATCTTTGAGATTCCCTCTTATCAAAGCCCACCTTAGAAGGGATAAGTGAAGGCTTTTCCCAGACTATTTATATGTTCCGATATAATTAAGAAGCATCAAAACATAAGGATTGTAAAACCAGCTAATTTCTGTTATCATAAGTGGAAGTCTGCTATTAAGATTTCTCTATTTTTATGTTATTTCACAGATGAGCAATTGCTAAGGAAATTATGTGAGGTCGGAGAGGATGGCAAACATTATCATAGTTGGAATGCAGTGGGGTGATGAGGGTAAGGGTAAAATTGTAGACTATCTGACCGATTTCTTTGATGTCATTGCCCGCTATCAAGGGGGACACAACGCCGGGCACACGGTGAACATCGGAGGGGAAAAGTTTATTCTCCATTTGATCCCTTCAGGGATACTGCATCCCGGAAAAACCTGCATTATTGGGAATGGGGTGGTGATTGACCCTGAGGCGCTTCTAAATGAGATTGAGGCTCTGCGGCAAGCGGGCGTTAAGGTTGAGGGTAACCTTTTTATCAGCAGCCGATGTCATCTCATCTTTCCCCATCATCGTCAGCTGGAGAAGGGGAGCGAGGAAAATAGAGGGAAGCATAAGATAGGCACTACTTGCCGGGGGATAGGTCCCTCTTATCAGACCAAGATGGCACGCAGTGGCATCCGCCTGATTGATATGGAGAATCCCTCCCTCTTCCGGGAAAAGCTCTGTCGAAATATCTCCGAAGCAAACTCTCTGCTGGAGTCGCTGTATCATCTTGACCCTATAGACGCGGAGGAAATTTGCCAAAAATATCTATCCCTCTATCCTCTCATCAAAGGGTTTGTCACCGATACCTCCTTATTTATAAATAAAGCTATTGCGCAGGGGAAATCGGTTTTGTTTGAGGGTGCCCAGGGGACGCACCTTGACATTGACCATGGGACATACCCCTATG
>JAOUOQ010000335.1 GCA_029880275.1 Candidatus Aminicenantota bacterium
GCTAACTGTATGTCCGAGATATCTGCCAGCATGGCACCGCGATCCATAGCTGCAACCCCGAAGCGGATGGTTCCCACCACGGTAAAATTCGCCGTAGCCATGCTGCCGTACATAGTGGAGCTAATCAGGGTTGCGATTTCGCCGGGCTGAATATTTAGCTGATGAGCAAATTCATCGCTGATGAGAATCTCGCCCGGCTCTTCCGGCAGGCGTCCTCTGACAACAGCATTTTCCAGATTGAGTAAGTTCCGCTCCGGGCTTGATGCCGAAAAAATGTCCACAGCTAAGCCTACCACCGGTCCCTGGACTCGGGTCTCCCCCTGTTCATCGGGTATGTCAAGCAAACCGCCGAATCGAATCCTGGGTGTCCAGATTACACCGGGAAAATCTTCTTTCAGATTTATCAGAAGACCTTCAATTCCTTCTAATGCGAGGTCGTTGGGAATCTGATCAGCCTCTTCGGTATAAGCGCGCGACATGATTTTCATATGTCCTGTGTTGAATTTTGCATTAACCTGGATAAAATTATTCTTGACTCCATTCATCCAGTTGAAAAGGAAGACAGTGAGTGCTACCCCAACCAGGACGACAAGAGTGGGGAAGAGACTTCTGGTCCGATCTCTAATCAATCCTTTTAATAAAAATTTTATCATGATAGACTTCCTCTTAAAGCATCAGTTGGTTTAAGGTGGGAAATTTTCCGTGTGGGTATATAACTGACAATAGTGGTTATAATGAGAACCAGGGCGAAGGTGCCTATTATTAATTCTGCGGTAAAGACCGGAAAGAGTTTGTCTCCAATAGCAAAGCCCATACTATCGGTTATTTGGGGCATTGTCCAACCTTTAGCAGCGCTGTACAATAACAGAGGTACTCCGTAGATAGCCGCAACAATAGCAGCCAAAACCCCTTGCAGAACACCTTCCAGGGTAAAAAGCAATATAAGCTTGCCTCGGGTTAAACCTAAAGCCATTAGAGTACCCATTTCTTTTCGGCGGCGAAAGATGGACAGTATCTGGGTGTCAAAAATAGCCAGCATGGAGAGAAAAAGCAGAATCACATATATAATCATAGACCCAAATGTCTTAACTTGAGCCAGTTCTCGAATATCACTGAGCAAGAAATACAGATTTTTAAATGTCCACCCTGAGATATTCTGTGGATTTTCCATATTTTTATCGATTACTACCAGCGTTGCTTCATCTTCCATACTGGTCATCATTTGCAATTTTTTCAGAGGCACCCAGATCTGGTTATTGTCGATCGATTGAACCGTTGTGCTCATGATGTATACGACCTGTGCATCTAAGGCATCAAAAGTGCCACGAACATCTCTCCATTGAACGGTGACATAATCACCCACTTGTAAACCCGTGCTTTTAGCCATTCGTCTGCCGATCAATACGGGTAAATCCTCTTCCTCCAGGTGGAGAACATTTGATGGGAGAGACACTACTCTTTGCGAAGGGTCGATCCCCTTTATCAAAATTGGACGCAATCGACCCTTGGGATAGATGGAGCCCTGGACAATTAAAATGGGGGTAGCCTGGTTATTATAAATGAATTTCTGAAGAGGTTCTGTAATCCTGCCATGGGCATCCTGAAGGGTGAAAGGGTCGTAAGGGTCGTACTTCTCATGCCAGTATTGACCACCGCCGTATTCAGCCTCTACCTGTGCTTGTTCTGCTTGTTCATTCAAACCATTAATAAACCCCTGGGCCCAAATGATGACCACAAACACGAATGACAGCACCACCACTTTGAGCCAGGTCCGTAGACCAGCACCCAATACATTGCGTAAAGCCAATCGTGGAATGATCATTAGTTTTCACCTCCTCGCTGTTGAGGTTTTAGGATTTCGTCCTTGGCAACCTTACCATCCACCAGCGTAATTTTACGACGCAGGTAGTGCATGACTTTTTCGTCGTGCGTGGCAAAAATAAAGGTGGTGTTCAGCTCTTTATTGAGTCGTTCCATTATTTGCAAAATATTATGAGAGTTTTCCGCATCGAGGTTTGCCGTCGGCTCGTCAGCCAGCATAATCTCCGGTTCTTTCACAATGGCCCGGGCGATGGCCACTCTCTGACTCTCTCCGCCTGAGAGCTGTGCCGGCTTGGATTTGGCGCGGTCTGCCAGATGCACCCATTCCAACGCTTTCATGACCGTCTTTTTTCGCTCTTCTGCCGGCATGTCGAGAAGCAATAGAGGAAATTCAACATTCTCAAAAACCGTGTAGACCGGAAGCAGATTAAAGGTCTGGAAGATAAATCCGATGT
>JAOUOQ010000336.1 GCA_029880275.1 Candidatus Aminicenantota bacterium
CTTTATTAATGTGCATACGCCCGGCAGTGTCAACGACAACCACATCATACCCTTCTCGCTTAGCCATTTTCACCGAATTGAAGCAGACTTCCAAAGGAGAAGAGCTATTATCGGAGAACGCCGGAAGACCACTCTCCTCTGCTACAACCCTGATTTGCTCTTGCGCAGCGGGGCGTTGGACATCGGTGCTCACCAGCAGGGGCGAATGGTTTGTTTTGCGGAGCCATTTCCCCAATTTTCCTGCCGTGGTTGTCTTGCCACACCCCTGCAATCCCACCAGCATGAAAATTGAAGGGACTTTGGAGGAGAAGATAAGGTCGCTCTTTTCGCCCCCTAACAGCTCGATAAGCTCATCGCGCACTATCTTCACCACCTGCTGAGTGGGTGTAAAGCTCTCCAACACCCTCTCACCTAAGGATTTATCACTTACTTTGGCAATGAACTCCCTGACCACTTTGAAATTCACATCCGCTTCCAAGAGTACCACTTTTATCTGCTTCAGAGCTTCGTCAATATGGTGCTCTTTAAGCTTCCCGTAACCTCGCAGCCTCTTGAATACCTGCTCCAGCCTCTCCGTTAGCCTCTCAAACAATGGTCTTACCTCGTATAATTACTTTTTATATTATAACATTACGCCACATTTGTCAACTAAAAACAACCTTTTCGTCCATTCGCAAATTGAAGTATAACAACACTTATGCTCCTGCACCCTCTTGTAGTCTTTTTGCTTGGCAAAAAGAAATAAAAAAGGCGAGAGAATGGGGTTAATAAATTATCTCAATCGCCCCAACATCCATCCTTCCCACGAGGCGCCCCCGCTCTCCGCATGTCCCTGTTTCCTCAACTTAATTATTATCTGTCTGCTGGAGCATTTATTAATAAAAAGCCTTCCTTGATAATTCCCTCTCACTTTATCCACCCCTTTCTCTCGTATGGGGAAGAAAAAGATGAATTCAAACTACCCAGCTTTTGGTCAGTCGAGCTGGCCTTACACAGAGGTGAGCAGATGACCCATCTTGACCTTCTTTGTCCTGAGGTATCGCTCAGAAGCTTTATTGGGAGAAACCTCCAGTGGAACCCGCTCGACAATCCTCAATCCATACCCTTTCAGGGCTATAAACTTAGCAGGGTTATTAGTCATCACGCGGATATCGTGAAGCCCAAGGTCGGATAGTATCTGAGCGCCAATTCCGTAATCTCGATGGTCAGCCTTAAATCCCAGACACTTGTTCGCCTCTACCGTATCTTTTCCCCTATCCTGGAGTTCATATGCTTTCAGTTTATTTACCAACCCGATTCCTCTTCCCTCCTGACGCAGATAGAGGATGACACCCTTCTTCTCCTTGGCGATGACTTCCATGGCCATACGGAGCTGATCACCGCAGTCGCATCGCAGGGAACTAAATATATCACCGGTGAGACACTGGGAATGCACTCTCACCAGTACTTTGTCAGTCGGCTTTATATCGCCCATTACCAGGGCGATATGATGCTTTTTGTCAATCTCGTTTTCGTAGACGATTAGCTTGAACAACCCATACCTGGTGGGGAGCTGCGGTTCTGCGACTCGCTTGACAAACTTCTCATGGCGAAGCCGATACTTGATCAGGTCAGCGATGGTGATCATTCTCAGCTTATACTTCTCGGCAAAGACCTCCAGCTGAGGGACTCTGGCCATGGTCCCATCGTCGTTCATTATCTCGCAGATAACCCCTGCTGGATAAAGACCAGCAATGCGCGCTAAATCGACCGCAGCCTCTGTCTGCCCGGCTCGATTCAATACTCCACCCTCTTTCGCCATAAGGGGAAACATATGCCCCGGTCGGGCTAAATCTTCGGGTTTAGTTTTTGGTTCAATAGCGCAGAGCACGGTCTGTGCTCGGTCAGCTGCTGATATACCGGTGGAAACCTTATGCTTCGCCTCTATAGAAACGCAGAATGCGGTGCCAAAAGGAGCGGTGTTTTTGTTGACCATCAAGGGTATATCGAGCTCCTCCAGCCTCTCTCTGGTCATAGGGAGGCAGATGAGCCCCCGCCCGTGGGTGGCCATAAAGTTAATGGCATCGGGCGTCACCTTCTCGGCGGCGATAGTGAGGTCTCCTTCGTTCTCCCGGTCTTCGTCGTCAACGACGATGACTATCTTGCCTGCTTTGATATCCTTTATTGCCTCTTCAATTGTAGCAAATGGCATCTTCTTATCGCCCTCTTTTGAGTATCAGCTATATATTATAGCACTTATTGGCTCAATCTTCTGGCAAAAATCCGTATCTGGAAA
>JAOUOQ010000338.1 GCA_029880275.1 Candidatus Aminicenantota bacterium
TATCATCTGCTGCATTCTTCCCCAGCACCCGCATATCCCCCCACACCTTACTCAGGTCAATCACCCGCTGAGCACACAGAATCCCTGAGAGGGAAAGAATGAAAACCAGAAAAACCGAAACGATAAAACTGTTGCGCCCTAACATTTTGGCTACCTCCTTTTTTAAAATTGGTTAAAAACCTCCCCCACCACCGCGGTGAGGAGAATTACT
This sequence comes from Candidatus Aminicenantota bacterium, assembly GCA_029880275.1. GTDB lineage: Bacteria > Acidobacteriota > B3-B38 > Guanabaribacteriales > B3-B38 > Guanabaribacterium. The sequence continues at coordinate 212 of JAOUOQ010000338.1, forward strand.
GACCATTTGCTATCTGCAGTATAGATAAATCGCCTCCTGGCAAGTTCTACTTCGCAAGCACATCTGCCGGAAAAAATATAAATCATCTCGTAGACCGTTGAGGAAAAAGCCATTTATAGTTCATTCGACAATCTCTCCACCGATATTCCTTTTAGTATATGTAATATAGCAAATTTCTTCTAATAATGTCAATGAAAAAGTGAATTGGTAAGCGTTAATAATTTTGTGTAATGAGCATACAAGAGTATTGGTCTTATTTCTGTTGATAACCATTAGGGCAAGCTGGTGTCACTCTGAGCTTTTTATGTTTTCAAAAGTACCTATGTTGTTTATAAGCTGCCGGAAGAAGCTGTCCAATTTATTCACTGTTTTCAACTTTGACCTATGCTGTGGCTCTTTCAGGAGTAGGTTAAGGCAGCTCAAGCTCATTTCTATATCCTGCAGTAAATTGGCTGCTGCCTGGGTCTCTGTTGTTTTCCGCCCGATGATAAAATGCTGCCGCCTTGCGATACGCCCCCTGCTCGGTCTGAGTTAGATAGATATGGATTGCTTCCTTAAACATCTCCCCGATGCCTCACATTCTGAAGATGGAGTTCTGATACTGGCTATCTTGTGAAAGTAGCGACTCTGGCTCCTGCTTTAAAGATAGACGAACTGCCTCTCCCTCTCAATAGCCTGGGAGCCTTCGTGGATGACCAAAATGAAGAGCTGCTTATTATGGGCTATGTCTCTTTAAGCTTCGGGCAATCCGTTTTTTATATAATAGCTGGCAGCGTCGATAAATAGGTCCAGCTCGCGCAGCGTGGTGTAAATGCTGGGCGTAACGCGGATGCCGGAAAATTCGTCTTTGACTTCGATGGGTGTCACAAAGATTTTATGCCTATCGAGGAGTACCTCGACAAGCTTTCCCATATCCATGTTCTCCACTGTAAAAGTTCCGATACCGCAGGATTGCTCGGGGTCATAAGATGTCAGGATTTTAACTCCGGGCAGCTTCTCAAGGGCTTTTGCCCAGTAATTCCTGAGATAGCGAAGTCTTTCCTCTTTTCTCTTTGCGCCGATGCCATTATGAAATGCGATGGCATCTCCTACGGCGAGCTTGAGGTATTCCTGATGGGTGCCGATGTGCTCAAACTTTCTGACTTCATCTCCCAGGGGGTCGGGTGCGGGGAAGAGCGGCCAGATCTTCTTGATTTTCTCCTTTTTCACATAGAGGAACCCGGTCCCGATAGGTGCCATCATCCACTTATGCAGGTTGGCGCCGTAGATGTCGCAGTCAAGGTCCTTTTGTTTGAAAACAAAATGACCATAGGCATGGGCTCCGTCGATTACGACTTCGATGCCTCTTTTCCGGGCCATCTGGCAGATCTCTTTGCATGGGAATATCTGCCCGGTGAGGTTGGTGATATGGCAGAAGAGGATGAGCTTTGTTTTGGGGGTCACGTTCTTTTCAAAAAGCTCCGCCAGCACTTTTATATTCTTCGGAGGAACCGGAAAAGAAAATGTCTTGACTGTGACTCCTTCCCTTTTTTCTCTCTGGTAAAGGGCGTTTTTCATGGAAGGATAATCATGGGTTGTGGTGAGAACTTCATCGCCGGGTTTCAGCTCAATCCCCAGAAGCGCAATCTGGAGTGCTTCGGTGACATTGCGGACAAGTGCGATCTCCTCGGGACAGCAGCCGAAGGTATCGGCAATCATTTTGCGGATAAGCTCCTTGCGCGGCCTGAGATACCGCCAGGAGTTGAAAGCCGGCGCGCCGTTGGAAAAATCCATGTAGCGTTTGACTGCGTCAATGACGATTCTGGGCGCCGGGTGCACTCCCCCGTTGTTGAGGTTAACGATGCTCCGGTCGGTATTAAACGCCTGCTGTACCGCAAACCAGAAATCCTCGTCCTGCGCAGCCTCGGCAGCAGGCACATGTTTTATGGCATCGACTTTTCGCAAAAGCTCAGCATGGGCTTCTTTTGCAGATAATCCCAAGACTCCAAGGCTTCCGATGCCCACTCCAAGGCCCTTCAAAAATTCTCTACGGTTTGTTTCCATTACTCCCTCCTTTTTAGTCG
>JAOUOQ010000337.1 GCA_029880275.1 Candidatus Aminicenantota bacterium
AATATATATTTTTTACCGGGAAAATCCGAGCAGTAATGTACACCTCTTGACAGCAGATAGCAAATTTACCGCAGCAATATAATTTTAACGAGCTTTCTTCTGCATTCCACCGCCACATCTAAGGTGAGCGCATAAAGGAATAGGGTGAAAAATACCGAACTTGTTCTTAATTACTTCTCTTTATCCTCAGGAGCTATGACCTCATAGGCTTTGCCCGCAAACACTACAATGACCTCTCTTCCGATTGCGAAATATCTCCCCAGCTCTGGATGAGTGGTGAGCAGCTTAAGGTAGTCATCGCTGCCAAATTCTACCCGGATGGTCTCCATTCCTTCCTGGAACTCGCCATCAACCCAGACTCCCTTTCTCAGGTAGAAGGTCTTGGTGCCAACATATCGGATGGTTTCGGAGGCTTCTCTGGCTTCTTTTTCCATCTCCTTCATCAGGTTCAACTCAGTGCTGAACTGAACCGCCTCTTGACCAACCGGGGCTTTGCGCGCTGCCAGGAGGTCGGCTCTGACTTTGCTCTCCTCGTAGAGTCTTTCTCCCGGGCGGGGGACGGGCTTCTCATCCCCCAGGGCTAAATATGAGGTGTAGGGGGTAACAACTCCGTACTCCTTGCTGAGGCTTATGACCTCGTCCTTCAGCTCCTTGTCCTCGCCGTGAAGACGAATCTGGTCGAGGAGATAGCCGATCTTCCTGGTTGCCCACAGACGAGGGATAAAGTCAGCTTCATCATCTTTACGAGGGAACTCCGCTTTATAAGAGAATGACCTCTTTTTACCTCCTATTTCCCCGCTCAATCGGATGGAGGTGCTGCCGTAGCTGGCATATCGCCCCAGAATGGTGAGCTGGCTTCCCTTGAAGATGGCGGGTAACTGCATGGGGTAAAGCTCCTGCACGGTGACCTTTCCAATATCGAGTGACAGGTTGTCGAGCACGGGGTAATTCACCTTGTCAAAAAAGGAGGAGACTATAAGCTCCATATCCTCTCCGGGCTTTATATAATCGGAAGCGCCCCTGTGGGACTGCGCAAGGGCATCCAGCAGCAGGGTATTGACATCGTAGCCCAAACCGAAGGTGAAGAGCCTGGTCTGCTTATCTATGCTCCGACTCACATTTTTCATTATCTCCTCTACATCGGTAACCCCCACCGTGGGGCGACCATCGGTGAGGAAGACCAGGATTTGGGGGCGACGGCTCTGGCTGAAAAGCCCAATGGCTTTGAGCAAGGTATCGTTGATATTTGTTCCCCCTTTAGCTTCGATGGTGTCGATGAATTCGGTAGCTTTCTTTTTGTTTGCCTCATCAGCCGGAACAAGCGCTTCTGCAAGGAGGCGGGGTTCGGTAGAAAAATGGATGATGTTGAACCGGTCATCCCGATTCAATCCCCCTACCCCGAACTTCAGGGCTTTGATTGCCTGGACAATCTTATTATCATCCTGCATACTGCCCGAGGAATCCAAGACAAAGACCACATCCTTGGCGCCTATCTCACTGCTTTGAATCTCCACTTTGGGAGCAATCAGCATGAGGAAATAGCCCGGTTGCTCATCTCCCTTTCTGAAGGGGACGAGCGTCAGACCAAACTCCTCTTCCGAAAGGGAGTAATAGAGGGCGAAGTTCCTGTCCTGTTTCTCAGGTCCACCCTCATAGCTTATTGTTGCCTTATTTTCCCCATGGCGGGAGATATCGACCTTGTGCGAGGGTGAGTAAATGGATTTAATGGGCACCCGGGAGTTAAGCTCCACCAGGATGCTGATCTCCCCGGTCGGCTTCTCTTCCAGTCTGCCCCGCTCTATGGGGCAGGTGTAATTGACCAGGCCGGCAGCATATTTGAGCTCCTGAGAGTAGCTCAACTGAATCTTTTTCTCACCATGGGCTGGTATGGGGTAGATATTGACCCTGAAGGTATCCCTCCCCAGATACTGTAGCAGACCAGGGTCTTTCATTCGGCTGACAATCTCCCAGAAAATTTGCCGTGCCCGGTCGCTGTCCATCAGCTCTGCCTTGACCTTCTTACCGTCAATCCACATGGCAAACTCGGTAATCATAGCCCCAGGAGGAAGGGCAAAGATGTATTCCGCCTCCAGGTCCCGGTCGTATTCGTTGAGGAAGACCTGCTCAATCTCGGTAAGGGCAATCTGATTGTCAATCTTAACCTTAACATGCTGGTATTTGAGGGGAAGCGGAGGAAGTGGAGGACGAGGAGGATGGGAAGGAGGGATAAGCAATCCTTGAGCCGAAACCAGAGAAGCGAAGAAAAGCAAAAAG
>JAOUOQ010000005.1 GCA_029880275.1 Candidatus Aminicenantota bacterium
GACCTTATAGTAATGCCCTCCCACGGGATGAGCGGTCTTGAACGCATCCTCATGGGCAGCACCACCGAGAGAGTGATCCGCCGCGCACTCTGCCCGGTTCTAACCATCAAGGGCTGAGTTATTGCTCATTCTTGAAAATAATCCAATTTATGGATTTCTTGGAATTGGGTTTGAGCGCATTGGATTAAAGTAAAATATTAAATAGCATATTCGGGCGATAATGATAAAAAAATACTTGACTTTCTTTAAATATTAGCATATATTCTGAAAATATTAACAAAATAATTGATTTTAGCTTGAACGATTTATCACTTGCTAATAAAAAAATTAAGCTAAAGAGGAAGTAAGTTGATTAAATTTAACCATTTGGAGGAATCAAAATGAAAAAATGCTTGCTTTCTTCAATAATGATTTTATTACTAGTTGCATGCGGAGTTCCTAAGGAAGAATTTGCTAAATTAGAAAAAGATGTTGAATATCTAAGAAAAGAAGTTGATGAAATTAGCAAGAAAATTGAATTGATGGAAAGTGTTGGTGTTTTCGCTCAACTTGAAAGAACTATCCAAACTGAAAAAGCAGTGCGAACCATGGAAGATATGAGAACAATGGGAGAGGCTATGGAGATATATCAAATTGATTTTGCTGTTTATCCGGATAATATTGATCAATTGCATCCTGATTATATGAGAGAGCCTCCTAAATTTGATGCTTGGGATAATGAATTTGTATATAAAGTATCTTCGGATAAGCAGAATTATGAACTTATCTCAAAAGGTCCTGATGGTAAGCTAGATACTGAAGATGATATAGTATTCTCCGATGGCCAGTTCACCAAGTACCCCAAATAAAATAGGCACGCACTTCTTACATGATTTAAAAAATAAAGGAGATTTACATATTACTTAGCAGCTCCTCTTTTTTAATTAAAATAAGCTTATCACTAACGCTCAAGCGCATCTGGTCTTCGTGGAGGCTGATATTCCCCTTTACCCTTATTTCACAGGAAGGGTAATTCTTTTTCAAGCGGGCTAAGTTTTCTCTTTTATTCCCTATCATATTGGATATATTCTCCGGGGAGACCTCAATATCAAGCCTGTTCATTGTCTCAAGCTGAAGCCTTTCCATACCCAGCTTAATCAGGTCGTAGAAGATGCTTGAGGCAACCAACTGCCCCAATGCAGGGTGGTAGGGCCCCGCTACTATGGTACCTGGCTTTTCCAGTGCCCGGTTTGGCTGCAGCCCCAGGCGGATAACCCTTATCCCCTCAGCCTCAAACTCCAGCACCAATCGCTTCAATATCGATACAGCCCGCCTAAGACTCAGGGGTGTGTATTCGCCTGTGAGGTAGAGCTGCTCCAGAATAGTATCCCGGATAACCAGAGTGGGGTGGAGGCGAACCATATCGGGCTTTAACGACTTGACTTTATCCATGGATGAGTTCCGACTGGCCTCATCCTCCCCGGGTAAGCCTATCATGAGCTGAATTCCGGTCTTAAATCCAAAATCTTTTAACAGCTCCATTGCGCGCTGCACATCTTCAGATGTGTGTCCCCTCTGGATATAAGCCAGCAGCTGGTCGTCCATCGTCTGAACTCCCAGCTCAATCACACTCACCCCTCTCTCCCTCAAAAAGGAGAGAATCGGATTATCTATCCAGTCTGGGCGAGTGGAGAGGCGTATTCCCCCGATGAGCCCGCTTTTAAGCACCTCTGATGCCGGACGAATATACTCCTCCTGAAGCTGACGGGGAAGAAGGGTGAAGCTTCCGCCATAATAGGCTATTTCTATATGAGGAAGTTTTCCTTCGGGCGAAGATAACTGTAGAGATTGCAAGCATTTATGAATATAGGACTTTAGCTCCTGTGATGAGAGGGGCTTTTTCTTGCCCACTACTGCCGTCTGATTGCAGAAGATACAACCATAGGGGCAGCTATCCTGAGGGACGAAAATGGGGATAATTCTGGTGTGGGATTTCATTTAATTACTGGCTTCTTTAATCCTGCTTGATATCATCATTAAAGGGGATAGAGTGAATTATCTGAGAGGCTTTTTTAGCTGCTTCCTGTTGAGCTTCTTTCTTGGTTTTTCCCCTTCCGGTGGAAATCAAAACCTCGCCAATTCTAAGCTCCACCACGAAATGCTTACGGTGCTGGGGACCCCATTCCTCCACCACCGTATAATTAGGCAGGGGGAGGTCTTGAGCCTGCACATATTCCTGAAAGGAGGATTTATAGTCGTTGCCCGGCACCGCAAGCTCCCCTATGCGAGAGAGCCGATCAGCAAGGGAGTTCTGAACGAATTCTCTGGCAGCTTCCAGGCCTCCATCGAGATATATGGCGGCAGTAAGCGCCTCATAAGCATCAGCCAGAAGGGATTCCTTCTCCCTTCCCATTGACTTCTCCTCTCCGTGGCTTAAAAGAAGGTAGTCTCCCAGCCCCAGCTTGTGTGCCTGCTGAGCCAGGCACTCTGTGCAGACGATGAAGGCTTTCATTTTGGTGAGTTCCCCCTCCGAGGAATTGGGAAATACTGAGAGGAGAAGTTCGCTTGTGATGAATCCTAAAATAGCATCTCCCAGAAACTCGAGCAGCTCATTATCCCCATGAACAGACTCAGGGTGCTCATTGGCATAGGAGCGATGGGTGAGGGCGCGGAGGAGAAACTCCTTTTTCTGGAATTGATAGGCTATCTTTTGCTCCAGCTCCTTAAATTTATCGTTAAGCTGTTCTTTAATTTTTCATTTACCTCCTTGCCGTGACGATAATTCGGACAAAACTCGCTCCAGAGATAAAAGGGGATCCTTTGAACCTGTTATCGGTCTTCCAATAACGATGTAATCGGCTCCCGCTTCAATTGCTTCTCTGGGGGTGGCAAACCTCCTCTGGTCATCAGCACTGGCCCAGGAGGGGCGAATCCCGGGAGTTACAATAATAAAACCTTCACCACAAGTTTCTCGTATGGCTCTTATCTCTCTGGGGGAAGCCACCACCCCATCCAGTCCCGTCTCCAAGGCTATCTGGGATAAGCGGAGAACCATCTCATCAACCGACCTTTCTAATCCCATTCTCTTAAAGCCCTCTTGATTCAGGCTGGTTAATACGGTAATCCCCACAATTTTAGGGCGAGAGACCTTAAAGGTTGAGCAGTAGCGGTCGGTTTCCTGTACGGTGAGCCTCATCGTCTCCATTCCGCCCATGGTGTGCAGGTTAAACATAGAAACACCCATCTTCACCGCCTCTAAAGCCGCATTAGCAACGGTTCGGGGTATATCGTGGAATTTAAGGTCTAAAAAGACCTTATCCCCACCGGACACTATCTCTCGCACCAATTGCGGTCCTGCGGAGGTGAACAATTGGCTTCCCACCTTGAACATGCCCACTCTCCCTCTCAGAAGGTTTACCAGCTCCAGCGCTTTGTCGGCAGCAGGCACATCAAGGGCTATAATCAACTTATCCTTTATCTCTTCCCTCGGAGCCTCCATTTTTACTCCTCTCTCAAAGCGCCCACCAGTTGATTCACATCAGATATATTTTCATTGCGGAGGTACTCTTCCAGCTCATTCACCAGCCTCCAGCAGATAGTGGGGTCAAAAAAGTTAGCAGTCCCAATCTGCACCGCCGAAGCCCCTGCTAACATGAACTTTATTACATCTGCCACGGAGGAAATTCCTCCTACACCGACAATGGGAATGTTCACCTTTTTGGCGGTCTGATACACCATCCGTAGGGCAACCGGACGGATGGCGGGCCCTGAAAGCCCTCCGGTAATATTAGCCAGAGAAGGGCGGCGGGTGGACACATCAATCTCCATTCCCAGCAGAGTGTTAATCAAAGATAATGCATTTGCCCCGGCATCCTCTGCACTTCGGGCAATAAGGGTAATATCGGTGACATTGGGGGTAAGCTTCACCAACAGGGGAAGGGAAGTTTTTCCCCTCACTGCTTGAACCAGCTCAAAGGTAACCGAGGGGTCGGTGCCGAAGGTAATCCCCCCTTTCTTGATATTAGGGCAGGAGATATTAACCTCTAATGCGGCAACTCCATTTACTCCATCCAATCTCTCAGCCGCCTTGATATAATCATCTATCTCTCTTCCCCAAATATTTACTATGATAGCCGTATCGTATTGAATCAGTTGGGGGAGCTTTTGGCTGATAAAATTTTCCATTCCGATATTTTCCAGCCCGATGGAGTTGAGCATTCCCGCTGGGGTCTCGCAGATGCGCGGTGGCGGGTTCCCTTTTTCTTCCCACATGGAAAGCCCCTTGGTTACCATCCCACCCAGCTTCCCCAGGTCGCCAAGGGGGGCATACTCAAGCCCATAGCCGAAGGTTCCACTGGCAGCTATGATAGGGTTTTTGAGCTTCAGCCCGTTGAGCTCTACCGACAAGCTGGGACTGGCTCTTGCTACCATATTATATCCTCCCCGTTGAAGACCGGTCCCTCGGTGCAAACCCGCTGGTAGGAGTGGCCACTATTTTTATTTCTGATTTTCACTACACATCCCAGGCAAGCCCCCAGCCCGCACGCCATGCGCTGCTCGAGCGAGAGCTGAGATTTCAGCCCGTAGCTCTTCGCCAGGGAAGCTACTTTCTTAAGCATAGGAGCAGGTCCACAGGCGAAGATTTCACCCTGTGAGCCCTTGCTGTCATCAAGGTATGAGGCCAGCAGGTCAGTTACCATTCCCTTTACCCCTTTGCTCCCGTCTTCAGTGCTGACTTTGGGGGTGAGCCTTAACGATTCAAACTCATCGAGCGCCAGCAGCTCTTCCTGTGAATTAGCTCCTAAAAAGACCGTAGGAGTCTGTCCCTTTTCCACCAGCTCATGGGCTAAGAAGAGTAAGGGAGCGATACCAATCCCGCCTCCCACAACTATCGGCTCATAGCCAGAGGCGATATGGTTCAGATTGAATCCTGTACCCAATGGTCCGACAATCGCAAGGCTCTCTCCGCTTCTTTTCTCTGCGAGGAGTCTGGTTCCTTTCCCCACTACCTTGTACAGGATGGTGAAGCCGAGGCGATGGTTGTCTTCCTTGATTATAGAGTGGATGCTCATAGGGCGGGGGAGAAGGGGGTCGAAGCTTTTACCGATTTTTAGCATAACGAATTGCCCCGGAGTAGCTACCGAAGCAATCTGAGCGGATTTAAGCGAAAGTAGCCAATAGCCGGGAGCGATAGAATTCTGCTTTCGCAGGGGAAGGCTCAAATGATAGATTCTCTTTTCCAATAGCTGAGACCCCGTAATTCGGGCTTAAAACTATCTTCATTACTATAACAAAAAACCCTTGAGCTGTAAATATTAATCTGGAGCTGACAAATCGCTTCTAATTGTCGCAATAATAGACAAAATAAAAAACTGCTCAGACAGTGCGCAAATCTGCCTCCTCCCCTTACTGATTCCCTCTTTTAAATAAGTCTTATTTTCTTCTTGACACTCCTCCAAGGAGATGCTATTATTAGCGTAGATTTAATGAACTCTTTAATTTGGTCCCGAGAGGCCAAAAAGGGTAGATGAACATTATTTGCATCAAAAAAAGGAGCCTCCCTGAAGAGGGGGCTTTTTTTGTGCCTGAGTTAAGGAGAAGCTATGCCTTTTAGAGAGAAGGTTCAACTGATGGATGCTGTGACCATGGACCGCACCCTTATTCGCATCGCGCATGAGATTATAGAGAGAAACAAGGGTGTGCAAGACCTCGTTATTATCGGCATTCGAACGCGAGGTGTCCCTTTAGCCCGCAGAATTGCCAAGAAAATTGAAGAGATAGAGAAGGTATCTATACCTATGGGCATCCTGGATATTACTATGTATCGGGACGACCTGACCGCAGTGGGACCTCAGCCAATAGTACGCCAGACCAATATACCTTTCAGGATAACCGACAAGAAGGTAATTCTCATAGACGATGTGCTTTTTACCGGGCGAACCATCAGGTCTGCCCTTGATTCCATTATCGACCTCGGCAGACCCAAATTCATTCAGCTTGCCGTCCTTATCGACCGTGGGCACCGTGAGCTGCCCATCAGGGCAGATTATGTGGGCAAAAATGTTCCCACCTCCCTCGAAGAGGTTGTGGAAGTGAATGTGGTGGAGGAGGATGGGAAAGATAGTGTCATTCTAATGGAAGAAGATTAGATGAATCTTAACCTTTCCGATTAAGCCAAAGGAGGGGCTTTGTGCCGTTAAAGAGAAAGGATTTGTTAGGAATTGAGCCTTTGTCAGTGGAGGAGATTAATCTCATCCTTGATACTGCCAAAGCCTTCAAGGAAGTCTCCACCAGGGATATAAAGAAGGTGCCTACTTTGAGGGGGAAGACTTTAATCAACCTCTTCTTTGAACCCAGTACCAGAACCCGCACCTCATTTGAGATAGCCGGTAAGAGGCTGAGCGCCGACATCCTCAACATCTCAGCTTCTACCAGCAGTGTGGTCAAGGGGGAGACCCTCATTGATACCGCAAGGAATCTGGAAGCCATGTACCCTGATATTATCATCATCCGCCACAGCCGGGCTGGTGCACCTCATCTTCTGGCAAATATCTGTCGCGCTTCCGTTATCAACGCCGGTGATGGCGCTCATGAGCATCCCACCCAGGCGCTATTGGATGCCTTCACCATCAAGGAAAATAAAGGGCAAATCAAGGGTTTAAAGGTAGCCATTATAGGAGATATACTTCACAGCCGGGTTGCTCGCTCAAATATTCATCTGCTTACCAAACTGGGAGCAGAGGTGAGTATAGCCGGTCCGGCTACTTACATCCCGGTAGAGATTGAAAAATTGGGAGTTAAAGTTTACCACCATATCGACGCCGCCCTTGAGGGGCGCGATGTGGTGATGATTCTCCGCATTCAGCGCGAGAGACAGGATAAATCTTACTTTCCTTCATTGAGGGAATATTTTAATCTCTTCGGTCTCACTCTCGAACGGCTGAAAAGAGCTAAAAAGGATGTGATAATAATGCATCCCGGACCACTAAATCGGGGGGTAGAAATCTCCTCCGAGGTAGCCGATAGTCCATATTCTGTGATCCTGGAACAGGTAACCAATGGGGTGGCGGTCAGGATGGCTGTGCTCTATCTCCTTATGGGAGGAAAATATGAAGAAGTTGTTAGTTAAAGGGGGGAGGGTGATTGACCCGGCTAATAATCTGGACGAGCATCTCGACCTCCTCATTGCCGGTGGCAAAATCGCCCAGGTAGGGAAACAGCTTGAGGATAAAGAGGCGCAGATAATAGATGTCCAGAGATTAATAGTTGCTCCGGGCTTTATCGACATGCATTGTCACCTGAGGGAACCCGGCAGGGAGGATGAGGAGACTATCGAGAGCGGCTGCCGGGCGGCGGCTGCCGGAGGCTTTACCTCGGTGGCTTGCATGCCCAATACCGACCCTCCCAACGACAGCCAGTCGGTAACAGAGTTTATACTTAAGCAGGCAGCAGAGAAGGGGATTGTGAATGTTTTCCCCATCGGGGCGGCCACAAAAGGGCTTTTAGGTGAGGAACTGGCTGAGATAGGGGAGCTTAAGGAAACAGGGATTGTGGCAGTTTCTGACGATGGCCATCCGATTTACAATAGCAACTTGATGCGCAAGGCGCTGGAGTATGCGGGTATGTTCGACCTGCCGGTTATAGACCATTGCGAGGACAAGGAGCTGTCGGCTCATGGAGTTATGAATGAAGGATACTACTCCACCCTGTTGGGATTGCCCGGCATTCCTGCAGCGGCTGAGGAGATTATGGTAGCCAGAAATATTATCCTAACCGCCTTGATTAAGGGTCATCTCCATATAGCCCATCTCTCTACCAAAGGCTCAGTAGAGCTCCTGAGGTGGGCAAAGGCGCAGGGATTGAGGGTTACCGCAGAGGTTACTCCCCACCATTTCACCCTCACCGATAAAGAGGTGTGCAGTTATGATACCAATACCAAAATGAACCCCCCTCTGAGAAGTGCCGAGGATGTAAAGGCTATCCTCCAGGGAATCAAGGATGGAACCATAGATGCCATAGCCACAGACCACGCCCCTCACCGGAAGGATGAAAAGGATGTTGAGTATGCCGATGCCCCTTTCGGCATCGTAGGGCTGGAGACTGCCGTACCTCTCGCCCTCGATAGACTGGTAAATAAGCGTGTGATCAGCCCCTCCCGGATGATTGCTATGTTCACCGTTAATCCTGCCACAATACTCAAGCTGGAACGGGGAACTCTCTCTCCCGGAGCTGCTGCTGATGTGACCATTCTGAATCTATCGGAAGTGGTCAAAATAGATGTAACCAGCTTTCAATCGAAAAGCAGAAATTCCCCCTTCCACGGATGGGAATTGATAGGAAGGGCGGTGCTGACCATTGTAGGCGGAAAGGTGGTCTGGCCTGCGAAATCCCTTACTTGATTGCTGCCGATGACTTTTCTCTTTTCTCTGTTTTCCACATATCCCATAGCTTGGCATATTTGAGAAAGACATAGGTAGCAGAAATAACCGAGATTATGAGACCCGCTACTCCTTCCAGGAATCCTAATTTTATAAAGTAGGTTTTGATGAAGGTAGCCATAGGGAAGAAGATGAGCTTTGCTATCCCCGCCCGTTCGCCCTGGCGGAATTTATCCTGTGCGCTCAGCTCGGCATAGAGATTGTTGCGACTCAGGTGCTCTGATATATTCTTATAAGTATAGTGGAGCAGGGGAGAGCGGAGGTAGCTCACCTTGCCCTCTACCAGACACGATTCGTGAACCGAGCCCCCCACCCATCTTGCCCGGGATTTTTTGAACAGCCTCATCTTGTAGTCAGGATACCAGCCGCAGTGCTTTATCCATCTGCCGAGGTAGAAGACCTTTCGAGGAATGTAGTAACCATCGCAGTCCATCCCCTCTTTTATCAACCCCTCTATTTCCGCTGTGAGTTCCTCAGAGACTCTTTCGTCGGCATCAAGGCTTAATACCCAATCGTGCGAAGCAAGCTGCAGGGCGTAGTTCTTCTGCTCCACATAACCTTTCCATTCCATGACATACACTCTATCGGTATACTTTCGGCAGAGCTCCCTGGTGCGGTCTTGACTTTGGGCGTCGACTACCACAACCTCGTCCACCCAATCCAGACTCTGCAGGGTGGGGACGATTCTCTCCTCTTCGTCTTTGGTTATGATTACCGCAGAGATTTTAAGCATTTCGCTGGAGCCCTCCCTTTTTAAGGAGCTGCTTATAGAGCTTTTCTATCGTTCTTGCTGTTTTTTCAATGTCAAACTTCGCCTCCATCAACTTTCGCCCTTCTTGTCCCATAATTCTCCATTTTCGCCGGTCTTCCATAAACTGCGTTATGGCTCTGGCTAAAGTATGAGGTTCACCAGGAGGCACCACTACTCCGTTGACTCCATTTTTAATAATCTCCTTCACTCCGGAAAGGTCAGTAGCAATCACTGATAAGCCGGTAGCCATAGCGTTGAGGATGGTTAATTCTGGGTTACCCTCCACAGCTGGGAGGACGAAGAGGTCGAGGGCAGCCAGGGTAGCGGGTAGCTTCTCGGGAAACCCGGAGAAGATAAAATTTTTCGATAGACCATAGCTCTCAACCAGAGCTTCTAAGCCCTTCCTTCCCCTGTCTTCTCCAGCTATCAGGAAGATTATATCCGAGCAATTAGATGCTACTTCGCTGGCAGCTTCTATGAGGATTCTTGCCCCCTTATCACAAAGCGATGGAGCCACATAGCCGATAATAGTCATCTCGGGTGGAAAGCTGTATTCTTGAAATAGGTCATACGGCTTGACTGAAGGGCTAAATTGTATCAGGTTGACTCCATTGCGGATTAGGCATAATCTCTCAGATTCTATCCCTATGGATTCCAACCTTTTCTGAACTAACTTGGAGCTAACCACTATCTGCTCCACTCCTCTTCCTTCTCGTAGCCGGCGACCCTTCCTAAGGGATGGAGAAACCTTCTGAAGCGATAGAACCACTATTACTTCATTTCTGGTCATCCGCTTAACCCATAGCCCATATCTAAGGGAATGAAGACCGTGCAGATGCAGTATGGCAATCCCTTCTCTTTTCACGGCATTCGCTATTCTTTCAGCTTCCAGTGGTTGGAAAAATCTTACTCCTCGAATAGGTATAGCTTTCATCCTGTACTCAGGGCTCTTAAGTAATAGCCCGGTTTTGGGAGGGGCTCCTATCCAGAGGCGGTGACCCCTTTTCTGCAAGGCTCTCCCTAATGGCAACAGTTGTAATTCACTTTCGCGCCAGCCCTTGCCTATATCTATATGTAAAATGTTTATTGACATTTCCCCGGAGAAATGACTCCTTTCTTATCCTTTAAGCCCATCTTTTATATCATATATGGAAGTCAAAGTAAAGGGAGTTGAATAACAAAACAGCATAGTGACAATATTTGGTATAGTCATAATATATTTTCATCTGTAAGGCATAAAATGTCTTGACAGGCGGTTATTTTTATAGTATTTTATAATAAAATATTGTAATTACTTTTTTAAGGAGAGCTTTTCAATGCATCTGGAATCTAAAGCAAGGGTGGATGAGTGATGCCTCAGATCAATCTTCTCATAATAGACGGTGATGATAATTTCCTCAAAGAGATAAAATCCCGATTATCCCCCGATCGATTTCAGGTTCGCACCGCCGATAATTGCCGAGAGGGCATGGAGATTGCCCAACGCGTAAGACCCGACCTGATAATTTCAAATATCGATTCGCCGAAACTTGATGGATGGAGTTTTTGTCAACTGGTAAAAACTAATCCCCTCACGGAGGATATCCCCTTTATTTTAGTATCAGATAAAAAGGATGATTTTAATCCTCTTAAAGCTGTAGAAGTGGAAAGTGACGATTTTCTGGTCAAGCCGTTCGGCTTTGACGACTTATTAGCACGAGTAGAGATAATTATGAAGAGGGTCTACAGTAAAAAAGAAAGCTCCTCCCTTCACTCTAAAACTGCTTCTGCCAGCTTTAGTCATCTCAGCCTGGCAGACCTCCTTCAGGTATTAGGTATGAATCAGAAAACTTGCACCATTATGATTGAAAAAGGGGAGCTTAAGGGGCAGATATTTATGGAAGCCGGAGTAATAAAACATGCTTTGTTGGGTGACCTTAAAGGCGATGCTGCCGTCTATGAGCAGCTGAGGCTCACGGGTGCTGAGATTTTTATAAATGATGGCATTTCTGAAATTTACGAGACTACCATTGATAAAAAGCCCGAAGCTCTCTTGCTGACGCAGCTTACACGTCTGGACAAAGATAAAAAAGCCACTCTGCATGAACCGATGCTGGATAAACTATTTGGCCAGGAAGCTTCCTCAAACCTTACCCCAGATTTACAAAAGGGTCTTGAAAGGATTGAATCCCTTGGTCTAATTAGGAGGCTTAGGAAATAGCCATGCCTGAGAGAGTTGTCATAGTTGGGGCAAATCTTGAGGGATTAGAGATAATGGCTCTAATGCGTAAAGACCCTCAAATAGAGGTTGTCGCCTTAATAGACCCTGATAAGGATGCGTTGGGATTTAATCTGGAGAAGTATGGATATCGATTTAGCGATGGAATATCAGTCAGCTTTTATCACAACTTAGAGATATTAATGGAATTGCCAGAAATTGATATAATAGTTGATTCAACTAACATCGACGCCCTTCATCAGCAGATCTATCAGCTAAGCCCCCCTGGCGTCCAGATAATGAAAGGGAACAGTGCTAAACTACTGAGGAAGATGAAAGCCTCCATCCAAATAGAAAGGGGAAAAGAGGGTGTGCAGAGAGAGTTCTCCCCCCAACAGTTCCTTGCCCTTAATCTTTTTTTAGAGACGGCTAATTCCATAGACTTAACCCATAATCCTGGGGAGTTCTATCACCTTCTCCTTAATGTTGGTCTGCAGGCTTGTGGTGGAAATGCAGGCTCTCTTATGTTAATGAGCCGAAATGAGAAGAATCTCCTTATGGTAGCCCAGAAGGGGCTTTCCCGGGCTATCACCCGAAAGCCGGAGTTGAGATTTCCCAGGATAGGGGAGGGGATTGCCGGAAGGGTTGCCCAAATAGGTGAAGCGCTACTGTTATCGGGGAATTACGACGACCTCCGCTACAGACACCTGCTGGAAGAGGAAGGAATGAAGTCGGTTATCTCTATTCCTATAAAGATGAGAGAGTCGGTCTTGGGAGTGCTTTCTTTTGGGCACAACAGTTTTACCGATGCTTTTAGCCGCCACCATCTTGCCTTTATGAGCGAGCTCGCCGCCAAAGCGGTTAAGTACTTAGCAGATATTAGAACCTACCAGGAACTCCAGGATACCCGAGATGAGCAGGTTATCCGGGGGGCAATCAGTGAGATATGGGATTCTTCGCTGGCCATCAAGGAAAAGTTGCAGCAGAGCGTGAAGAAGATAGGCGAGGGGTTGAAGATAGATTCCTGTGACCTCTATCTTAAAGATCCCTATTCCTTGGTACCCGAGGTTACCCTTCAGGCCTCTCTACAAATAAACCCCAATCTTTTTGGTCTAATCACCTCCCGGGACTATCAGGGAACCATAGGGAAGGTGCTGAAATTGAAAAGACCACTTCTTCTAAAAGAATATACCAGCGAGTTCTCGGCAGAAGAGGCTAACACCAGAGAAGATTTTCTCTACTTGTTACCTCTGATAATTAATCATAAGCTCTTAGGGATTATTAGCTATCATTTTTCCGGTGACCCTTCCATTACTGACCAGCTTCTCACCTATTGTAAGGAAATCAGCGATTTCTTAGCTCGTCGGATTTATCAGGAACTGGAGAAAGAGCGGTGGCAACAAAAGATGCTTAAAATCTCAGCCATCAATGAATCAGGAATGGACCTGATTAATATCTCCAACGAAGAGAAGCTCTATTTCGTAATCACGGCCTCAGCTGCCCAGCTGCTGGAAGCTGAGATGTGCATACTGAGAACATATCAGGATAGTTCTAATAAGTTACTGATTCGCTCATCCTATGGATTTAAAGAGCCCCAAATATATAGGGAAGTACATAAATTAGATGGGAAAATATGTCTGGAGGTCTTCAAGAAAAAACTCCCCTTACTTATTCCCGATTTGAACTCTTCTCAGCACAAAGTAGATAAGTCTTCTCATTTAAAATCTGCCTTATGCTGTCCTTTATTAGGAGAAAAAGCTCTTATAGGAACTCTCTCCCTCTATAATAAAATAGAGGATAAGTTTTTGTTCTCTCCGCAATTCACCATGGACGATAGGGAAATTCTGGGGAAGTTCACCTCTTATGTGAGCAAGGCAATAATCAATCTTCACGACCTTAGACGGAAAAAATCACTTCAGATAGTAGATGAGCTTACCGGTATGTTCAACGAGCGCTATCTTCGTCACCGCCTTTACGAGGAAACTCAACGGGCTGACCGATACAAAAGGGAGCTTTCTCTGGTATTGTTGAAAATAGAAGAGCTTGGAAATCTCTCTCCCATCCGACAGAGATTACTTATTTCCCATATTGGTTCCGATTTAGAGCATCTCTTCCGCAGTTGCGACATATTTTTTCATCTATCACCCGATAAGTTCGCCATCATATTCCCTGAGATGGGTAATCAGATAAAGAATGTGCTTAGCAGATTAATCAAGCACTTTACTACTAAGCCTTCCAGTTTAAAGAATGAGCTGCTTCCCGTTAGCCTATC
This sequence comes from Candidatus Aminicenantota bacterium, assembly GCA_029880275.1. Taxonomy (GTDB): domain Bacteria; phylum Acidobacteriota; class B3-B38; order Guanabaribacteriales; family B3-B38; genus Guanabaribacterium. Next base: position 13,638 of record JAOUOQ010000005.1, read on the forward strand.
AGCAGGCTATAGCTCTTATCCTATTACAGCTTTCTCGGTAGATGAGCTGCTTACCCAATCATCTTTCTTTCGCCACAGCTTCACTATCGAGGCATCCTCCAAGAAAAACTTTCAAAAGAATATAGGCTAATTTCATTAGCCATATAATTCTTAATCTTATTTATATATTATATCATATAATTACTTATATTTAAAGCCTATATTTACATTTCATTACCTAAAGTATATTATTAACTTTTATTTTCTTGACTTGTACTCAAAACTATCATATTATGTATTTAAAGATGATTATCTCCATAACTAATCAGAAGGGCGGGGTAGGTAAAACCATCACCGCGATAAATATGGCAGCTGGATTAGCCATGCAGGGATATACTACCCTACTTTTAGATATGGACCCCCAGGGTCATAGCACTATAGCGTTTACTGACTCCGATGAGATCGATCTCACTAATTACGAGGTTCTCATTGGTGAGGTGACTTTTCCCGAGGTCATTATCCCCACCAAAATCGAGAAACTCTACCTGGCACCAGCCAGAATATCCCTTGCTAAGCTGGAGAGTAAGCTGTTAGGAGAGCTTGATGGTCACTTCAGGCTGAAAGATAAGCTGCAGCAGATTAAGGATAACTATGACTTCGTTATCATCGATAGCCCCCCATCGCTGGGGCTTATCACGGTTAATATCCTAGTTGCCGCCTCATATGTCCTCATTCCCATTCAATCCTCTTACTTCTCTTTAGAGGGAACTGATGACCTTCTGGAAACTATTGAGAAAATTAAGAGAAGACCCAATCCTGGCTTGCAAATCCTGGGTGTCCTGATAACCATCCACGACCACCGCACTGTCCTCGGACGAGACATAGTGCACCAGATCAAGAGAGTCTTCGGCAAAAAGGTCTTTCGAGCAGTCATCTCCCAGAGTGTGAGGTTAGAGGAGAGCCCCGCCTACAAGGAGTCTATCTTTACCTTTGCCCCTAGTTCAAAAGGGGCTAAAGAATATAAACAGCTTTGCCAAGAGGTAATAAACCGTGTCCAGCAGGAAAGGGCTACCAAAAGTTATTAAGATGCGACACGACCGGCATTTCGTGGAGCAGATATCCTCCCGTATGGGAACTCCGATAGGAATGATGATTCCTGTTGATGATATTGTGCCCAGCCCTGATCAGCCAAGGAGTTCCCTGGGAGATTTAGAGGATTTGAAAAATTCCATACGTCAGAAGGGAGTCTTAGAGCCGCTGATAGTGCGCTTTCATGAGGGAAAATATCACATAATAGCAGGGGAGAGGAGGTTTCGGGCGTGTTGCGAGCTGGGGCTTAAGGAGGTTCCCTGCGTCGAGCGTGATGTTGATCGGGCAGAAGCCGCCGAGCTCAGTTTGATCGAGAACCTGCAAAGAAAAGACCTCTCACCCTTTGAAGAAGCCTCTGGCTTGCAGCTTCTTTGTGATAAGTTCCATTTAACTCACGAGGAGATTGCCAAACGAATTGGAAAATCGCGCGTTATCGTCACCGAGACCATCCGATTGAACAGGATTCCCGATAAGATCCGTCAGCTTTGCCAGAAAGAGAATATTACCACCAAATCCCTCCTTTTGGAAATTGCCCGTCAGACCACAGAAAAAGAGATGAATGCTCTCTTAAAATCGATAATAGGTGGTCAATGGACTCGAGATCGTGCCCGGGAGGCGAGACGGAAGAGCGCTGGCAGAGAGAAGCCTTTTTCTTTTACTTATAAGGGAGCCGGTGATAGATTCGTCTTTAACCTCAGGTTCTCCAAAAAAGAAGCCAGCAGAGAGGATTTAATAGAAGCTCTCAAAGAAATTTTAAAGCATATTGAGGGGTAGCGGCTAAAAAACAATGTCGGCACGCCGACATCTTATCAATTAATCTAATCCTTATTAATTTTTGTTATATCAGGGTAGGGGATAGCGTTGTCGAAAACTTATCGATTCCTTGACGCTCCTTTTGTTGTTCTGTATTTATAAATTCAGATTATAAATTCGACTTATTCTTTAAAATATATCACATGTAGCAGATATTAAACTTGATTTATTAGAGCTTGACATTTGCCTGAGTTCACTGTTCAACACTTCGTTTTATAGCATTCCTGATATCTCCTCAAAATTTTTATCCAATCTGCTTACTTTATTTTTACTGAGTGCCCTCGCTATGTGTTCGTTCAGGCTTGATGATGACATATACTAACCTCATTCCTTTCTAGCTTAATATATCGCTCCGCATAATATATAATAATCAAATCCTTTCTCATAATTTACATTTCTTCCCTTGAATTATTTTTCTTCCATAAATGGATAGGCTCTTTTTATATCAGATGCTATAATTACTACCATTACAAATACAAAATCAGCCGAAATGAGTGATAATAATAATTTTTGATTAAATAAGTTTACATAACATACCTTATCGGACATAATACAGCTAATTGTGTATTGACTACTATATTCCAAAATTTAATAAATTATGATATATTTATAATTGTGAAGATAATAACCCGTTACATAATAAGAGAGATATTCTCGCCGTCTTTGCTGGGGATGTTGGTGTTCACCTTCATCATACTTATGAACCAGCTCCTCCTATTAGCAAATATGTTCATTCAGAGAGGAGTAAGTCTTGCAAATGTGATGAGATTCCTGGTTTATATGTTACCCAGCATTGTCGTGCTTACCCTTCCTATGGCCACGCTCTTAGGAACCATGATCGCCTTGAGCAGGCTGTCGTCGGATAGCGAGATAATAGCCTATCGCTCGGCTGGTATTAGCATATACAAGCTGCTCGTCCCGGTGCTTATATTCTGCGCGGCAGCGTGGATATTAGATACCTACCTGATGACCGAAGCCCTGCCCTGGGGTAACCGCTCCACCAATGAGCTGCAGTTTAAGATTATGTCTGCCAGGACCATTTCCGGGGAGATAAAGCCGAGAATATTTGAGGAAAACTTTCCCCATCATGTCTTATATGTCTCCGATATGGACAAAAAGGGTGAAACATGGAAGAAAGTCTTCCTCTGCGAGACCAGAGAGATAGGAAAACCGAGGGTTGTATTTGCCAATCAAGGAAGACCCATATATGACCCTAAGATGAAAAAAATAGGAATACAATTAGTTGAAGGCGCTCTCTACGAACCCCCTACCAGCTCGCAAACTCCCCGAATGAACTCTTTTCAGGAGATGCAGATGATTCTTTTTGAAGAAAAAGATTTCATAAACACCCAATTCCAAGGCATCACAGACGAAAGAGCTATGACACCCGCAGAGCTATGGGAGCAGATTCAAAAGAGAAAAGGGAGAAACGAGCTCAGCATGCTAGTAGAGAACCATGGTGACCTTGAGCAAAGGATTCTTATTGAACTCAAGGTGGCCACTGCCGGCGTTGGCATGTTCTGGCAAGGAAGAACCGAACATCGTATCCAGCCGCAGGATAAGGTTGCGGTTCGGGTTCCCTATTACCTCCCCTTTTCCCTGGAGAAGGTTCATCTTGGCATATCCATCTTCCGTTTGCCACCTGAGGAGGGAGCCTCAGAGGGCAAGCCTCTATTCAAACGGGTTTATTCTCTTCCTAATATATTGAAAATAAAGGACATATCAGACAACGACACTATACTTCAAAAGAAGATAAAGGGCAGCGATTTTCTGGTGTTCACCGATTTAAAAATGGAGAAAGCGAGCCTCCCGCAGAATTATAACTCATTAATGGTCGAGCTTCACAAGAAGTTTTCCATTCCCTTTGCTTGTCTAATCTTTGGCATCTTGGGTCTACCCCTGGGGATAAGGTTGAGTCGAGGCGGCAAGTCCCTCTGCTATATCATAGGGCTTATCATATTTATCGTATACTGGCTATTTTTAATAAACGGGGAAGCTCTTGGAGATAGAGGTGATATACCCCCATTTCTTGGCATGTGGGCGGCTAACATTTTGTTTGGTGCTCTGGGAATATTCCTCCTATTCCGCAGAGGGAAAGAGGCTGACATTCACATTTTAACTAAAGCCGGGATATGGCTGAAGGAGAGGTTTAGCAATTCCATTCTGAGACCCTCCCGTCCCACTGTTAAGGTAAGGCTGTGGTCGAAAAGCAAGGGAAGAAAACTCCGATACGGGGGGTTCCCCCCTATTATAGACCGGTATATCCTGATAACCTTCGGGAAGATGTTCCTGTTGGTAGCGTTTGCGGTTTACTCTGTGTTAGCGCTGACCGACTTCATAGACATCAGTGAAGAGATGCACAGAAACAATGTCTCCTATTTAAAGCTGGTAGATTTTTACAAGTTCAAGCTGCCCGAGGTGCTCTCCTATATACTTCCAGTGGCTACTCTGATGGCGGCCATGGTGACCTTCGGGTTGTTATCAAAAAATAACGAGATACATGCCTTTAAGGCAGGGGGTATAAGTCTCTATCGCCTTTCTGCACCTATTTTGATTATGGCTATTATAATCAGCGGGTTGGGATTCGGGATCTACGAAACTGTCCTCCCCTATTCCAGTCGTCGGCTGGGAACGGTGCTGGAGGAGATAAGGGGGGGACCCACCCAAACCCACCGCCAATATCTGGGACAGAGATGGGTCATAGGGAAAGAAGGACGGATATATTTCTATGCCTTATTGGATGTGGACAATAACATTATAAATCAGTTCTCTTTCTTCGATTACGACCCTGAGAGCTTCAGGCTGACTCGAAGGATCTATGCGGAGCAGGCGAGATGGGACGAACAAAAGAAGCTGTGGTTTTTGAACAACGGCTGGGTACAGGACTTCAGCAAGCCAGCGCCTACTATCACTTTTTTCGGTTCCAATCAGATGATGGAGCTGGCAGAGGATATATCTTATTTCAGGCAAGAGGTAACCCTTCCCGAACAAATGAGTTATCGGGAATTGAAGCTTTACATTAAAGAGATAAAACGCCGAGGGTACGATGTTACCAAATACGAGGTCGACCTTCATTGGAAGCTCTCCTTCCCGCTGATCACCCTGATTGTCGTCCTGATAGGGATACCTTTTTCTTTCCGAGTAGGGAGAAAAGGTGCTCTTTCAGGAATTTTTGTCAGTTTGGGGCTGGTGATAGTCTATTGGGGTTTTGTCAGCCTTTTTAAAAGCCTGGGCGGCGTAGGGGTGGTCTCCCCATTCTTAGGGGCGTGGGCTCCTAACTTTATTTTTGGGATAGGTGGAATCTATATGATGTCCACCATGCGCACATAAAAGAGAGGGAATGAACCTAAGCGAGAGGTCAGGTCCCTTCAGCCCAGGAGGAGTCCAGTGTCTAATTTTCTCTTTGTATTAAATCATTTAAAAATATTTCTCTTCCAGCGTCAATATATCTGTAAGTACCCTGTCCCCATTTTTTTACGCCCGCCAACTCCGCCAACTTTTTCGCTGATAGACCGCTAACCTCTTTTTCTTGAGGCATAGGTTTGAACGGCTCAAAAGATATTTCATCACCTTCTACACTTTTGACTTTCGACTTACCCCATAAAACATAATCTTTATTCACAGCTTGATAAACAAAAAACACATTTCCTATGGCTCTATTTCTATCGAAATTTCCTCTGCTCATCCAATACCCTGAATTTGTGCATAAAGTTTGTTCCCAACAATCCTCTGATAAGCAATCTATATCGACAACTTTATATCCTGTATCAACAGCTTTCTTCCGGCATTTAAAAAGCCTCTTATCACTCTTTGCATTTTTACATCTACCTGACCATTCCTCTTTATTAAATGCTACTCTAATTATCATCCCCATTGTTATTCACCCCCTTTAATATTATATTCTCTGACTAAGAGAAGCCCCTCACTTTTTCTCTGTTCTAATAATTTATGGCTTTATTAGAGTTTATAAACACAACCGCCATGGAGTTTAGGAAGAATTAAGCCAAGGGGAGGTCAGGTCCCTTCAGACCAGGAGGAGAGATATTTCTTCTGCTCGGGAGTGAGCTTATCGATTTTTATCCCCATAGTGTGTAATTTGAGCTCGGCAACAGTACGGTCTATCTCCTCGGGAACACGGTGAACCTTGACTTCCAGAGATGAGCCCTTCTTTTTCAAATATTCTGCTGATAGCGCCTGATTAGCAAAGCTCATATCCATCACCGCAGCGGGATGTCCCTCTGCAGCCACCAGATTTATGAGCCTCCCCTCCCCCAGTAGATTTATCCTCTTTTTGTTGCTCAAGGTGTACTCTTCCACGAAGGGTCGAACCTTTCGATGGGAGGTTGCCATCTTCTCGAGGGAGGGGATGTCGACCTCAACATTGAAGTGCCCTGAATTGCAGACGATAGTTCCATCTTTCATCTTGCGGAAGTGCTCGGCACGGATGACATTCTTATCCCCGGTCAGGGTGACGAATATATCACCCACTTCAGCTGCCTCAGCGATAGGCATTACCCGGAAGCCATCCATGGTCGCTTCCAGCGCTCGGAGGGAGTCAACTTCAGTTACAATGACATTCGCACCAATACCTCTGGCTCTCATGGCTACTCCCCTGCCGCACCATCCGTAACCGCACACCACAAAGTTAAGCCCGGCAATGAGGATATTGGTGGACCTGATGATTCCGTCGAGGGTGCTCTGACCGGTCCCGTAGCGGTTATCAAACATGTACTTAGTTTGGGCGTCATTTACGGCAAGGATAGGGTATTTGAGCGCTCCATCCTGCGCCATTGCTCGGAGGCGGATTACACCAGTGGTGGTCTCCTCGGTTCCTCCGATTATGTCCTCAATGAGTTCCCGGCGTTTGGCGTGAATGGTAGATACCAGGTCGGCACCGTCATCCATAGTGATGTTTGGTTTGCGGTCTAAAACGGCGTGTATGTGTTCATAGTAAGTCTTATTATCTTCTCCCTTGCGGGCAAAGACAGGGATTTGGTAATCCTGCACTAAACAGGCGGCAACATCATCTTGAGTGCTCAACGGGTTGGATGCGCAGAGAGCTATCTCGGCTCCTCCTGCCTTGAGGGTCAAGGCGAGGTTAGCCGTCTCGGTGGTGATGTGCAGGCAGGCGGATATCCTCATCCCCGATAGCACCTTTTCCCGGGCAAATCGCTCCTTTATGAACCGGAGCACGGGCATATTTCTTTCAGCCCACTCAATCCGCAGTCTCCCCTCCCCTGCCAGATTTAAATCTTTTACATCGTATTCCATATTTATATTCCCGCCTCAGACTTCAGGGTAGAAGCCAAATCGGTCTTCTCCCAGGTGAATCCCTCCTCTTCTCGTCCGAAATGTCCATATACTGCGGTCTTTCTGTAAATGGGACGAAGCAGGTTTAAATGCTCTATGATTCCCCGAGGAGAGAGTTTGAAATGACTGAGAATTATATCTTTTATTCTGTCTTCGGGTATTTTTGCGGTTCCCATAGTATTGATAAAAACCGAGACCGGTTCTACCACCCCTATGGCATAAGCTAACTGGATTTCTATCTTATCAGCCAGCCCAGCAGCTACTGCATTTTTGGCGATATAGCGAGCCATATAAGAGGCGGAGCGGTCGACCTTGGTGGGGTCCTTTCCGGAGAAGCATCCGCCTCCGTGGCTCCCCACTCCTCCATAGGTATCCACGATTATCTTTCTACCGGTCATTCCGCTGTCTGCCAGAGGTCCTCCAGAGATGAATTTCCCTGTAGGGTTGATATAATATACTGTATTCTTATCGCGGAATTCCTCTGGTATAGTATAATCAATCACAATTTCAGAGATGTCATGGCGCAGCTTCTTGATATCGATTTTAGGGTCATGCTGAGCAGCGACAATCACATTGTGTACCCTGATGGGTCGGTCACCAAAATATTCTATAGTCACCTGGGTTTTGCCATCAGGTCGAAGGTAGTCTACAATCTTTTGTTTTCTCACCTCTGCCAGCCGACGGGCTAACCTGTGAGCCAATATGATGGGAAGCGGCATCAGCTCTGGTGTCTCCCGGCAGGCATAGCCAAACATCAGCCCCTGGTCCCCTGCTCCACCTATGTCTACCCCCAGGGCTATATCAGGGGATTGCTCATCAATAGCGGTGATAACGGCGCAGGTATCACAGTCGAATCCATATTTTGCCCGTGTATAGCCAATCTCTTTGATGGTCTTCCGCACGATGCTGGGTATATCAGCATAGCAAATGGTGGTTATCTCCCCGGTGACGAAAGCCAGCCCGGTGGTGACCAGGGTCTCACAGGCTACCCTGGCCCTGGTGTCCTTCTCTATGATGGCGTCCAAAATAGCATCGGATATCTGGTCGGCAACCTTATCGGGATGCCCTTCGGTTACCGATTCAGAAGTAAACAGATGTTTCCCTTCTGCGCTCATGAATTATCCTCCTTTTGGTCACAATTGGACTTTATAAAGTTCCAAAGTTTAACATAGCGTTAAGACAAAATCAACTGCAAATTTTGATATTTATAAAAATCAGAATCAACCTCAACCGCACAACACCCCTCCCCCATTGACATTGAGTATCTCTCCTGTGATAAAGCTTGCCATATCCGAGGCGAGAAAAAGGACAGAATTGGCGATATCCTCGGGGCGAGCCACCCTCCTCAGAGGGATAAGGGAAATAATAGCTTCTCTTTCCTCTTTATTAGAAAGAGGAATGGCTGCCATATCGGTATCCACCCAGCCGGGGGCAACAGCGTTGACGGTAATCCCGTAAGGGGCGAGTTCAACCGCTAAAGACTTGGTCAAACTTATAATAGCCCCTTTGGTTGCTGCATAGTGAGAGTAAAAGGGTTCGCCTCGCTGCCCGGCGGTGGAGGAGATGTTTACGATTCTCCCACTGCGCTGGGACATCATTGTTTGGCAGACCAGCTGACAGCCGTAGAACACCCCTTTAAGGTTGATACTGAGGGTTCGCTCCAGCTCCTCTTCTTTCATAGTGTGGATGGGAGCCCGTTCCCAGATGCCGGCGTTGTTGACCAGGACATTAATTTTGCCGAAGTGCCTCAGGGTTTGGTCAACGACCCCCCTCATATCCCTTCGAGAGGAGACATCTGCCCTAATCTGTAAAGCTTTTACTCCCTTCGCCTCGGCTAAGCTCGCCACCTCTTCAGCCTCTCTCTGATTTTTAAGGTAAACTATCACCACATCGGAGCCCACCTCGGCAAACTTTAGAACCGTTGCCCGACCAACTCCCCGGGAGCTTCCGGTGATAATAGAAGTGTACCCTTTGAGGTCAATCATGCCATCCCCTCCTTTCCCTATCAAGAATAGTATATAATCAGCTTTGTTTTGCTAAATTCTTTTTCATTAAAAAGGCATCTATTTTGTTAAGATAGTATTTTGGGAGACGTTTCGCTTCGGTGAAGCCACATTTTTTATAGAGACTGATGGCGGGGGTATTATTTACCTCCACCTGAAGGTAAACATTTTTAATCCCCAAAGAGATGAGGTGGTCTTCCACCCTGCTCAGCAGCTTAGACCCGATTTTCCTCCTTCTATAGTTTGGGTGGATGTCCAGAGTTATTATCTGTGAGGTTTTATTTCTTTCAATGGAAGCAATAATAAAACCGATAATTCCCTCATTCTCTTCCGCTACCAGGGAGTAGTGGTCGATATAAAAGTAGAAATACAAGAAGGTATCAAAGCTGTATGATATGCCCTGAGGAAAGCACAGCTGGTCGAGCTGGTATACCTGGTAGATGTCTTTCTGCTTTAATTTCCTGAAGCAAAGCAATTCACTACCTCCTGGATTACAGATGCTTTCTGAAGGTTAAGATGCTTACTATGAGCAAGGATAAGCCAAAGAGGAGCAGAATGAGGGATTCATCCCACAGCACCCCCATCCCCACTCCTTTGAGAAATATCCCCCGTACTATGGTTAAAAAATACCGGAAAGGAATAGCATAAGTGAGATATTGAACCACTGGCGGCATATTTTCGATGGGGAAAATGAAGCCGGAAAGGAGTATACAAGGGAAAAGGACAAAGAAGGTGGTCATCATCGCCTGCTGCTGGGTTTGGGAGACCACAGATATCAGTAGTCCCATTGCCAAAGTATTCATAAGAAAGAGGATAGATAAAAGAAAAAGTAGCAGAATGCTCCCCTTAATCTCCAGTTGAAACCAATAGACCCCTACCACTATCACCAACGCCATATCTGCAAATCCGATGATGATAAAGGGTATCAACTTTCCAACCAGAATCTGCGCTCTACCGAGGGGGGTGACGATGAGTTGCTCCATAGTCCCCAGCTCTTTCTCTTTGGCTATGCTGACGGCAGTGAGGAGGGTGGTGACCAGCATGAGAATCATACCAATGACCCCGGGAAGCATATAGTATCTGCTTACCAGTGCGGGATTATACCAAACCCTTGTTCTGTCGTCTACCAATTGCCCCTTACTGCTGAGGATGGGTCCCAGATTAGTGCCGGCAATGCGGATGAGGTTTTCATTCAAGCTTTTCATCAACCAGCTCTGGGAAAAGCGCTCCACTATTATGGCGGCATAACTCAAGCCCATTCCCGCCACATTACCATCGGAACCGTCCAGAACCAAGGAGACGAGAGTAGTCTCTCCCCTCCGCAGGCGTTTCTCAAAATCCGGAGGGATAATAAGCGCAACCTTTGCCCTGCCTGCATCTACCGCCTGCTCAATCTGGCGCAGATCCTCCATTTGGTATTTGACATCGAAATAGCCTGAAGAGGCAAATTTATCCACAAACTCACGGCTGAGCTGGCTGTGGTCCTGATTGAGAACCGCCAAAGGCAAATGCTTTAAATCGAGATTGGCAGCATAGCCGAAAACGATAAGTTGAATTAAAGGGGCAATAATGGCAATGCCCAGCATCCGTCTGTCTCTTCGGAGCTGGAGAAATTCCTTGCGAACCATATTTAAAACGGAGGATAAGAAGACCATATATGGCACTCCCGCAGCTTCAAGCAATCTGCTTTTTGAACCTTAAGGTGCTTAAGGATATCATAACAATCGCAAAGATGGTTAATATTAACGTCTCCTGCAAAAGGTATGATAAGCCTAATCCTTTCAGGACGATAGCTCGCAGAATAGATATAAAGTACCGTGCAGGGACTAAATAGGTAACCATCTGCAGGGCACGGGGCATATTCTCAATGGGGAAGACAAATCCTGATAATATAATTGAGGGGAGCATTGTTCCCAGAAAGCTTGCCATCCAGGCAATCTGCTGGGAGGAGGTAAGTGTAGAGATGAAAAGCCCTGCTCCTACGGTGAAAAGGAAGAACAGGAAAGAGAGAGCAAAAAACAGCAGGAGGCTCCCCCGAAAGGGGACTTTAAGCACCCATACTCCGACGAGTAACACTAAAATCAGGTCTATAAACGAAATCCCCAGATAAGGGAGGATTTTCCCCAGAATGTATTCCAGCTTGCTGATGGGGGATGCCATAATTCCCTCTATGGTACCTCTTTCTTTATCCCTGACAATCGCCAGAGATACAAAGTTTACTGTAATGAGCGTCATTATGATGCCAATGATGCCGGGAATCAAAAAGTTAGTGCTTTTTAGCTCCGGGTTATACCAGACGCGGGGTCGGAAGTCTATGGGGCGACGAAACTGAGCTGTGTGGAGCCCCTCTGTGCCGAGCAGGCTCATCATTATCTTCCTCCCGTAGTTCTCACTAATGACCCTAGTATAGCCGAATATCTGATTCGCAGCGTTGCTGTCGCTCCCGTCAATGATTATTTGCACGGGAGCTGCTCTCTTTGCCAGAAGCTGACGTGAGAAATCGGCGGGGATGTGCAACACCATTTTGACATCCCCCCTGTCCAGATATTTCCCCATCTCGGCAGGGGTGGAGAGGCGATACCTCAGCTTAAAATAACCCGAGCTGATAAACTCATCGAGCAATTGCCGGGACTCTGAAGAGTGATCTTCATCCAACAACGCCATCTGGACCAGGCGAATATCGAAGGTCAATGCATAACCGTAGAGCAACAGCATCAACAAAGGGAGAAATATCACCATTCCTAACGTACGGCGGTCTCTCAGGATGTGGAGTATCTCCTTTTTGGCTACCGCAGTGAGCCTTTTATTCATCTTCCTCCCTTTTTTCTCCCTCTTCTTTGGACAGATGCACAAAGACATCCTCTATGGTGGGCTTCATCTGAAAAGCCTCTTCCAACATGATGCCGTTGCTCTCTAATTCTTTTTTTATGTATGGAATGGCAGCTGTTGCCTCTTTTACCACCGCATGGAGCTCATCACCATAGATATTGACATCGATTATTATGGGAAGTCTTTTCAGTATATCGAAAGCCTGCTGGAGAGGAGTTGCCTTGAGGTTTAAAATATCATGCTCTATTAGAGTCTCCTTTATTCGCTGGGGGGTATCGTTAGCTACCAGCCTCCCCTGCCAGATGAAACCGATGGTGTTGCACCGCTCTGCCTCTTCCATGTAATGAGTAGTGACAAAAAGGGTGATCCCCTTGCCGGCTAATTGGTAGAGCATATCCCACATTACACGGCGTGAAACGGGGTCAATACCGGCGGTAGGCTCATCCAGGAAGAGGATTGATGGCTGGTGCACTACTGCGCAGGTGAGGGAAAGCCGCTGCTTCAGTCCTCCGGATAGGTTGCGGGCTAACATCTTCCTATAAGGTTGGAGGTCGAAAAAGTCTATCATCTCCGCCACCTGACGGACTGCCTTTTTGTAATCTTTGAGGTATATCTGAGCATAAAAACGGAGGTTTTCCTCTACAGTAAGG